>DAOTJI010000005.1:0-62759 GCA_035448625.1 Smithellaceae bacterium
TCGCCCGTGACCACAAAAATGCGCACGGCGGTCCCGTCATACATCAGCGCCGTAACGGGGACTACAACGGTGTCCCGTTCGGCTCCGGTAAAGATCTGCACGCGCGCAAAATACCCGGGCTTTAAAACATGGCCGGGATTGGGAACCAGAGCCTCCGCCTGAAGCGTGCGGGTGCGCTCCTCCACGTTCGGATACAGCAGATGGACCCTGCCGGAAAAAGACCGGCCGGGAAAGGCATCCACGCGGAACACCACTTCCTGCCCGATCTTCAGGGCGGCAACGTCTTTTTCCCGGACGGTAAAGTTGAGCTTCAAGGGATCGATTTTGATGAGCTGAAAAAGAGGCGTGCCGTTTCGGACGTAATCGCCCGCGGACACCTTCCTCTCCTTGACCGCGCCGGTGAGCGGGGAGCGGATTTTCGTCCGCTCCAACTTTTCCTGCGAGATCGACAGCGTCGCCCGGATTCTTTCCAGCTCCGCTTCGGCCAGAGCCACCCGCGTCGAGACATCGTCAAACTGCTGTTTGGTGATGAGCTCCTCCCGGTACAGGGCTTCCTTTCTCTGATACTCCGCCCGGGCGTTGTCCAGCGAGGCCCGGGCCTGTCGGAGCGCGGCATCGGACCGCTTCCAGTCCAGCCGGTAGTCGGTCTCGTTGATCTCGGCAAGCAGCATGCCCGGGTGGACGGGCGATCCCTCGTCCACCCCGATCTGTTTGAGAATGCCGTCCACTTCCGAACTGACGACGACCTCCTCAAAAGCCTTGAGCGTTCCCGTGGTCTCCAGGTAGGGCCGGACGCGCTTGGTTTCAGCGGGCCAGACGCGCACGTTCACCCGGCGCTCCGGCTCGGCCGCCTTTTCCTTCTGACAGGACGAGAGTCCCAGAATCAGAAGCGCCGCCAGGGTTACGGCGGACAGCCGCCGCACCCACGGCAACCTGGACGCCTGCCTGCCGGAATCTTCATCATGAGAAAAACGCATGGATGCTCCCCTTTCCCGACCCAACGCCGCCGCCCGCGTCAATAGCCCTCCTGAACAAACCGAAGCAGCGTACCGCTTGATTTTCTGACTCTCAAATTCGCCAGCTGATAGCCGTACAAAGCCTCTACCGTGTTGCGCTCCGCGGTGAGCAGCAGGGTATTGGCGTCCATCACGTCCAGGCTGGTCGCCAGGCCGTTTTGATACTGCCTCAGGACGGCATTGTAATTGTCGTGGGCAAAAACCAGTTGATCTTCCAGAAATTTCAGCGTGCCTCTCTGGGTTTCCAAATCCAGCCAGGCGGCGCGCAGCTCGATATCGACATTTTTCTTCAGGTCGTCATAGGCCAGTCGCGCCTGACGCTCCTTGGATCTTGCCTCCTTGAGTTCGGCAATGCGCAATCCCCCTTCGAAAAAGGGGAACGTCAGAGAAACGCCGGCCAACAGGCTTTCCCGAACCAGTGTTGCAGTCGCCGGGTTCTGGTCCGCCCCGTTGTAAATGGCGTAAAATCCGACATACGGCCAGAAAGCACCCCGGGCATATTTCACCTGCCGCTCGGCGACCTGAATCTGCATGTCCTGGCTTTTCAGATCCGGTCTCATTTGAAAGGCGGTCTGCCGCAGACGATCGAACGGATCGACGGCGGAGAAGTCAGGCGCCTCCTCCCTGAGCCGGAAGTCTTCCCCGATCCCCGTGACGCGGACCAGAGCTGCCCGGGCCAGCTGAAAAGCGTTCGTGGCCCGCAGATAATCGGACTGCGCCCCGGATAATTCGCCGTCGGCGCGCAGCAGGGCCGTGCGGGTCACCTCGCCCACCTTCAGCCTCTTTTCGACAAAGTACCGGTACTGCGTCAGCCGCTCCACGTTGGCCGCGGCGATTTCAAGCGCTTTTTTTGCCTTGAGGGCGTCGTAATAGGCTGTCGCCACGGAAAAGATAAAATCCGATTTGGTGTTTTCCAGATCATACTCGCTTTTGACAACCAGTTGTCCGGAGATTTTCAAAGCGTCCAGTTCTCGGATACTCATTGAAAAACTCTCGTCGGCGCGGACGCCCCAGTTGCCCCCCTCGTTCGGCTGAATCAGCGCGCCGGAGACCGTAAACTTCGCCTCGGAATAACGATTGTAGGTGCCGAAAGCCGTCAATTTGGGCATCAGAACCGACCACGCCTTCATCCGGCCCATTTTCGCGATGTAGAGATTTTCCTCGGCATACTTGATTTTTTCGGAGTTTTTCACGGCCTCGGCATACAGGTCCCGAAGGCTGTACTCCTGAGCGGACGCAGCCGGAACGTACATCCAGAGCGCGACCCATGCAACGATCCAGCATAACGGTAATTTCTTCACCCGGAATATCCTTTTTGGGCCCAAAAACGTCTCGCGGTCAACGGGCCACCCCCATGGCTCTCTGCAGGCGGGCATGGGCAATATTGTAATCAGCCAGCGCATTGGCATACTCGGCCTTGGCCTTCGTCAGCAGGGTCTGCGCATCGAGCACCTCCGTAGAACGCGCCACCCGTTCTTTGTAGCGGGCTTCGGCAATGCGGAAATTCTCTTCGGCCTGTTCGATCACCTTCTTGGAAACGGCAATCTGGCTTTCCGCTTCCTGCAGCGCCAGAAAAGCGTTCTTGATTTCGAGGGCGATCTGATCGTTGAGTTCCCGGGACTGATCCAGCGCCTGGTTTTCCCTGGCTTTCCCGGCATCCACCCGGTATTTCGTTTTGCCCCATTCCCAGAAATTCCAGCTGGCCACCGCCATGACCTGCCAGCTTTCCGCGTCCTTGTACAGCGTGCCGGAAAGCGATGCCGTATCGCCGAACCGCCCGTAATTTCCGACCAGGCTGACCGCCGGGAAATACTCGCTTTGCGCCGCGCGGACCATCTTGCCCGCCTGTTCAATCCTGAGCTCGGACATTTTGAGCTCCGGACGGCGCTGCCGGGCAATCGCCAAGCACTCTTCAAACGATTGCCGCAGGGGCTGATAATCGAGAATATCGACCACCTCGACGGGGGTCAACACATCCCTCTTCAGGATCGTGTTCAATTTAGCCTTCGTCGATTCGACGCCGTTCTTCGCCTTCACCAGCGTCTGCCTTCCGTTGGCCAGCTCCACTTCCGCCTGCAGCATGTCGTTCTTGGGAATCAGGCCGACCCGGTAAAAATTCTCGGCCACATCGCAGTGGGCGGCCAGCATGTCCACCTGCTGCCGGGCCGTCTCCATCAGCCGTTGTGTGCGCAAAATGTTGAAATAGGCGATTTTGACATCCTGGACGACATCCAGGGATTTGGCCGTCTGCTCCACCAGCGCCGTATCCTCGGCAATCTTAAAGGCCTGGTAGTTGGCCAGGATCCCGCCGCCCGCAAAAAGCGGCTGACGGGCCTCGATGCCCCAGTTGTAGTTGTTGATGGTCCCCATATCCACCGGCCCGACGGTCAGGGGCGGAACGGTCGGCAATGTAAAGCCGGCCATGTAAGGCGCTTTATTGAGGCGTGTGTAACTGTAGGTCGTGCTGAACTTCGGCAGGAAACCGGTCAGGGCCTCCTTTTTCTGCGCCTCGGCGCTTTTCACCCCCTCCCTGGCGATGTCCAGCACATAACTGTTCTTCAGGGCCAGGGCAATGCTCTCCTCCAGGGTCAGCGCCTGGGCGGACGCCGCAGCGGGGCACAGCAACAGAAAGAAGGCCAAGGCAAAGATCCGCAGGCCCCGGCATGTTGTCTTCATGATTGGCTCCATTTTTTCAACGTTGGTGCACGATGCTTAGTATATTTTCCGCAAAAAATAAACGGTAAAATGATCCTCCGGCGAGCCCCGGTCAGCCGCGGAGCGCAGCTTCGATGACGCGCCGGGACATCCCCCGACCGGTGAACGTCCGGCAGCGTCTTCGCTCCGGCCGTCTCATGCCCCGCCTGCTGAAGCAGGAGCGCCGCGTCCGACGGAACCGCCCTGCCATTCATGGCCCCGGAGTTTTTTCTTTCCGCAGCTCGCCATACCCCACCTTTCAAAAGGGGTCTTCCCTTTTCCACAACCTGACTCGGCTTTGCAACTCTTTTCCACACCGACTTTTTCCAATCTTGCAATTTCAAGGCAATCTTGCTATTCAGGTGCGACTCCGCCCAAGGGCGGCCGCGGCATTTTGCCGGAACGGATCGCGGCCGGATCGAACTTCACGGAAAGATTGGGGATACCGGGTGCCTGGCATGGAGATCCATTTTCTTCTTTTTATTCTGCTTCTGGCGGCAACCGCCATCATCAGCTTCGCCTATGCCATCTGGCGGGGCCGCAACGATCAGCAGATTCTCCGCAGCATACTCCAGAGTTCGCCGATCCCCACCTTCGTCATCTCCACCGACCGTAAAATCCTCTACTGGAACCGGGCGCTGGAGGGGCTTTCCGGCATCCGCGCGGAAGAAGTTCTGGGCACCGACCAGCAATGGCGCGCTTTTTATTCTTCACCGCGTTCCTGCATGGCGGATCTGATCATCACCGACAAAATCGATCATTCCTATTCGCTTTACGCCGGAAAAGTCACCAAATCGAAGGTTCTGAAGTATGCCTATGAGGTGACGGAGTTTTTCCCGGACCTCGGGGAAAAGGGAAAATGGTTCCGGATCACCGCGACGAGCATCCGCGATTCCAGCGGTAAAACGTTCGGCGCCATGGAAACGCTGGAAGACATCACGGATCAGAAGACGGCGGAGGAGGAGCTGCTCAAGCGGACCAAGCTCGAATCCCTGGGAACCTTCGCCGACGGCGTCGCCAAGGACTTTGACAGTCTGCTGACCGCCATCCTGCGCAATGTCTTTCTGGCGAAAATCTCCGCAAGCGAAGAGGACAAAATTCTGGAAAACGGACTGGCCGTCGCGGAGCGCGCCGGCCTGCAGGCCAAGGAGCTGGCCCACCGGCTCATCACCTTCGCCCAGGGCGGCTATCCCGTCAAGAAGATCGAAAGGATCGGCGGACTGATTCAAGAGACCGTCGAGAAAACCCTGGCCGGTTCGAAGGTGACCTGCAAACCGGTGATCGCCGCCGACCTCTGGCCCGTGGAAGTGGACGCTCTGCAGATCAAACAGGTGATTGAAAACATGGTCACCAACGCGAAGGAGGCCATGCCGGAAGGAGGCCCCATGGAAGTGATTGCGGAAAACATCACGACCGGAACCAACATCCGCACCCTGGGCGAGGGCAACTATGTCCGGATCGTTATCCGGGACCGGGGGGTCGGCATCCCCCGGGAGAACCTCTCCAAAATTTTTGACCCTTACTTTACGACCAAGGAAAAGAAGGAGCGGGGCGGCATCGGCCTGGGGCTGGCCATCTGCGATTCCATCATCAAGTATCACAACGGGCTGATCAGCATGGAATCGACGGTCGGCGTCGGCACGACTTTTTTCATTTATCTGGCCGCCAGGCCCAACGGGTCCGTTCAGAACCACTAAGCGGACCGCTCGTGCTCTTTCTTGACGCTGTCCAGCAGTTCCTCAATGTGGCGCAGCCGCTCCTGAAACGTGGCAATGCCCAGAGCCGACTCGCGGGGATGAAGATTTTCAATCTCGGCAAGCCGGTTGCGCAGGTGCAGAATGATTTCCTCCGCCAGACAAAACAGCAGAGCGCGCTCCGATCTGGTCATCACCCGAACACCTCCCTACTCCTGCTGCATGGATTTCCTAAGCAGAAAC
The DNA here is from genome assembly GCA_035448625.1 of Smithellaceae bacterium. Taxonomy (GTDB): domain Bacteria; phylum Desulfobacterota; class Syntrophia; order Syntrophales; family Smithellaceae; genus UBA8904. The sequence goes on from DAOTJI010000005.1 coordinate 5,648, forward strand.
GCCTTCTTGATGGATTCCGCCGCGCTTTCAATGCTGACCTTGTCCGTATTGACCATCATGTCGTAATGCTTCGGGTCGTTGATGTCTTCCTTAAAGTAATTTTTGATGAATCCGACCTGATACTCATCATACTTGCGCACGTATTCCAGGGCTTCCGCTTTGGACATGTGGCGATCCCTCATCACTTTTTCCACGCGCGCCTCTTCCGGCGCGATAATGCGCACCCGAAAGGCCTTGTCTTTCAGAATAAAGCTTCCGCCCCGGCCGATGATAATGACGTTGCCGTGCTCTGCGTTGGTGTGCATCACCATCGAAAGATGCCGGAGGTATTCATTGGGCCAGATATGACGCGACTCGAAAAAGGAACTGATCAGGCTGTCGAAAAACGATATGCTTTTTTCATCCAGGGATTTGATCACCTTTTCGCTCATATGCGCGCTTTCGGCGACTTTATGAATCAATTCGCTTCCCACAATGTTCATTTTCAGTTCCGTGGCCAGGATCCGGGAAATGAATCCCCCGCCGGCGCCCGTCTCGCTGGACAGCGTGATCACATGCCCCGGCTTTTCCTTTTTGTCCCTTTGCCACCGCATCACCTGATCTTCCACCAGCTTGTCGACATCCTTGTCCCGCAGTTTGATATCCCGGGTATAATCGGGGCAATTGACATCGAACAGTGCATTGGTTTTCACCCGGTACCGCTTGGTGCAGTTTTCGCGCCAGGCGCAGATCACGCAAATCCTTTTGTCCGATCCTGTTGACATGCGTCATTCCCCCTTTCTCGGTTGAATTTGGGATTCCTCTTCCTGCAGCGCCTCAAATCCGGCGACAATGTCCAGAAGTTCCTCGGTAATCGTCATCTGGCGGGTGCGGTGGAACTGCACATGCAAATCCTGCAGCTGCTCTTCAATATTTTTCTCGGCGTTCTGCATGGAAGCCAGCCGGCTGGCGTTTTCGCTGGCCAGCGACTCGGCGAAGGCCCGGTACAGCGATACGAACAGATACTCGCGGATCAGCGATGAAAAAATCCGGTCGCCGTCCATCCGGAAGATCGGCAGCGACTTGGAGTCCCACTTTTTCCTGGCGATCTGCTTCAGCCAGTCCGCGTCCACCGGCAGAAGCTGCAGCATGCGGGGACGGTAGGCGGCTCCGGTCAGATATTCGTTGTAAAAAAGGAAGAAATGATCGATGTTGCCGCGAAAATGCCACTCATCGATCACCATGATGATTTCCTGCACCAGCGGCGTGATGCCCGCCGTGGAACCGGGGGTCGACAGAAGCTCGTCCACCGTCTGCCCGGCGTCTTCCACGTAGTCCGCCACGCGGGCGCCGACCGAAAGCACCTTGCGGTTTTCCTTTTTCACGCCGGTGCTTTTCATGTGATCCAGCGCAAAAACGGAAATCTGCTCATTGAGCTGCCCGCACAGCCCCTGGTCGGACCCGAATACGATCACGCCGAGCCGCTTGATGGGAACGTTCTTCCGCTTCATCGTCGCGCCCATGCGCTCCTTCAGTACGATCTGCAGGCCCATTTCCACCGTGCGGTTGTAATCGCGAAGCGAATCCACCGCCCGCTGATACTGGCGGATGCTCACGGCGGCCAGGGCTTTCATCGTCTTGACGACGGATAAAAGATCCCCGGCGCTTTTCATTCTCCTCTTGAGCGACTCAGTTGTTTGCATGGGCTTCCTCGACCTCTTCCAGCGGTGCGATGGCCGGTTTGATCTTGTTCAAAACGCTGTCGCGGTCCGCCAGGTCCATTTTCTTCCCCTCCTCAATCCGCGCGCACAGCTCCGGCAGCTGGTCGTTGACGACACCCAGAAGCCGCGATTCCGCTTCTCGGATCTTGTCGATCGGAACCAGATCCAGGGCGCCGCCCGTGATGGACAGAAGCGACGCGATCTGCTCGGAGGCACGCAGGGGCTTGTATTGTCCCTGCTTGAGAATTTCGCGGACGCGCCAGCCGCGCTCGAGCGTCCGGCGTGTGGCATCGTCAAGCCGGGTGCCGAACCGGGAGAAGGACTCCAGCTCCTCGAACTGCGTGTAGGACAGACGCAAGTCCCCCGCGACGGAGCGGTAGGCGGGCAGCTGCGTTTTGCCGCCGACGCGCGAAACGGATTTGCCGACGTCCACCGCCGGCAGAATGCCCTTGTTGAAGAGCACCGGCGACAGATAGATCTGGCCGTCCGTAATGGAAATCAGGTTGGTCGGAATGTAGGACGACATGTCCTGCGCCTCCGTCTCAACGACCGGCAGGGATGTCAGCGATCCGCCGCCCAGCTCGGGGCGCATATGGGTGGATCGCTCCAGGAGGCGGGAGTGAATGTAAAAGATGTCCCCGGGGAAGGCCTCGCGTCCGGGCGGACGCCGCAGAAGCAGCGACACTTCACGGTAGGCCCGGGCGTGAGAGGTCAGATCGTCGTACACGATCAGCACGTCCCGTCCCTGCTCGACGAAATACTCCGCCATGCTGGTCGCCGCGTACGGCGCGATGAACTGAAGCCCCGGCGTGTCTTCGCCGGTGGCCACGACCACAATGCAGGCCCCCATGACCCCGTGGTCGCGCAGTTCGGCGATGACCTTGGCGACGTCGGCGCTTTTCTTGCCGACGGCGCAGTAAATGGAGATGATGTTCGTTTCCTTCTGATTGATGATGGTATCCACGGCGATGGCCGTCTTGCCGGTCTGCCGGTCTCCGAGAATGAGCTCACGCTGACCGCGTCCGATGGGAATCAGCGCGTCGATCACCTTGATGCCGGTCTGCAGCGGCACGGTCACCGGAGCGCGGTCCATGACGGCGGGCGCGGGCCGCTCCACCGGCAGCCGCAGGACGGTGCTCACTTCCCCCAGTCCGTCCAGCGGACGCCCCAGCGGATCGACCACCCGCCCCAGCAACCCTTCGCCCACGGGGACGTCCAGTACGCGCTTGGTGCGCTGGACTTCCGAGCCGACCTGGATATTTTCGCTGGGGTCTAAAAGAATCACGCCGATTTCTTTGGGATCGATATTAAAGACCAGCCCCATGTAGTTGCCGGAAAAGCGCACCAGTTCCTCCGCGCGGATCTGGGGCAGACCGCTGACCCGGGCGATGTCCCGGCCGACAAACTGCACGGTGCCGATTTCATACTGTCTCAGTTCAGGATTCTGCTCATCCAAAACCTTTCCCATGGTATCGAACGTGTCGTCCAGAAAGGTTTTCAGCTCCTGACTTTCCACTTGGCTCACCTCTTGATTCATTCTATGCCTCCTGACATCGTTCCAGACTTCAGCCTTCAGCCTCGCGCCCCCTGCTTAAGGGGGTCGGTCCACTTTCTACGCCGCATGCGCTTCTTTCTGGAGCGTTTCCGTCAAACTCTCCACCAGGGTTTCCAGGTATTCATTCAGGCTCCAGGCCACTTTGTGTCCGTTGACCCGCATTTCAATGCCCGAAACGATATCCGGTTCTTGCAGATAGCGGATGGTAAATCCGTTGGTGATCTGCTTTTTCAAGACCTCCTCAATCTGCGTCTGTCTTGGGGCGGGAATCCCGAAGGCGCTCTGGATCGTCACCCGGTTTCCGCCGCCGCGGATCGCCTTGCGCAGCTGGGCGCTTTTCTCTTCGTCCAACGACTGCACCCGGCGGAGAAATTCATCGACGATCCGGTCCTCCAGATCGGCGTCCGCCAGATCGGCAAGGGCCTTGCGCGCCGTGGCATACAACTGTTTGGCCGCCCGCTGGCGCAAATCGTAGAAAAAGGCGTCCTGCTCCCGGACCAGCATATCCTGCCAGCGCGTCTTGACCGCATCCACCTCGACGCGGACCTTTTCCATCAGCTCCTTGCGCTTGGCTTCCGCCGCCATCGTCGCCTCGTTGAGCATCATTTCCTTTCTCTCATTGAGGCTCTGATTGCGCTTTTCGTAGAGCAGGGCTTCTTCCTCCGCTTTCGCCTTCAGCTCATCGGCCTCGGCGAAGCGCGCGGCGATTTTCGCCTCCCGGTCATCCATCGCCTTGATAATCCGCCCGTAGAGAAATCGCTTCAGCAGATACATCAGCAGGAGGAAATTGAAGATTTGCGCTAAAAATACAAACCAGTCGATATGCATGGTTTATCCCCCTACTTGATAATGAAACCCCAGAACGGATTGGCGAAAATCAGAATCATGGAAATCACGAAGCAGTAAATGGCGATGGATTCGATCATCGCCAAACCGACGAATAATGTCCGCGTTAAGGAATTCCTCTCATCCGGCTGCTGGGCAATTGCGGCCAGCGCCTGGGCGATTGCCTGTCCCATGCCCAGTCCGGGGCCGATTGAACCGATCCCCATTGCCAAACCCGCACCGATTATCGAGGCCATCGCGACGAGACTTACGTTGTCCATACATACTCCTCCTTTATTTCAATTTTATCAGGCTGCAGAGCCCTCTTTTTTGACTTCCGCGGAATGCCCTTCCTCCTCGGCGGAAAGCGCCGAGGCGATATACACCATGGAGAGAATCGCAAAAATGTAGGCCTGAATCACGCCGATCAGGAGCCCCAGGATTTGCATCACGACGGGGAACAGAAAGGGCGTGACGGCCAGCAGAATTCCGATGACCTTTTCGTGGCTCATGATGTTGCCGAAAAGCCGGACCGTGAGCGCGAGCGTTCGGGACAGTTCCCCCATGACATGGAACGGAAAGAAGATGAACGTCGGCTGGAAATACTCCTTGACGTAATGCAGGATTCCGTTCCGGGAAATCCCGTAGTACGGAACGGCGATGAATACGCAGGTCGCCAGCGCCGCCGTGGTCGTCATGGACGACGTGGGCGCCACATACCCCGGCACCACCGCCAGCACGTTGGACGTGCAGATGAACAAAAACAGCGTGCCGATCAGAGGGATATAATGGTCCGCCCCCTTCTTCGTCATTTCGCTGATTTCTCCGCGGACGACGGAAATCACGATTTCCAGGAAATGCTGCCAGCGCGACACATTCATTTCCGAAGACAGATTGCGGGTAATCCAAATGGAGCCGCCGACCAGGATGCCCATCACCAGCCAGGTATAAAGGATGGTCACGTTGATCGTGATAAAGTTCCAGCTCCAGACGACAACCTGATCCGGACTGATCTGATTGAGTGTTACGATTTCCATATAAACTCCTTACAACGGTCGCTCTAATCCTTGCCCAATTATGAACGCGCGGCTTCCGCCGTCTTCTGCGGCCCCAGGCGATGCTCCAGAATTTTGCGCATGAGAACAAACCCGGCCAGTGCCGCCGCCAGTCTTTCCCAGTGGCCGCCCTGCAGCAGAAAGTAAAATACGGTCAGAAGGACGGACAGGCGCACGACCAGACTGACCATCAGCAGGCGAGCGCGGCCTTGTGCCTGTCCCAGCCTCTTCACGGTCTGCCACAGGCCCGCGAAATAGAGGGCGCCCAGCGCCATCCCCGCGACCAGCATCAACCCCAGCATCCCTAATTCGTTTTGCGTCATGTCATTCCTCTTCGATAATGCGGCTGCGGATTTTCCGGACCCAATAGGCCGCGTTGATGCAGCCGACGATCACGCCGGCCACCAGCCCCATGAGCGCCCAGGAATACTGGCTGGGCCAGGTCCGGTCGATCCAGAGCCCCAGGGCTACGCCGATCAGCGTGGGAATCGCCACCGCCCATCCGACGATGCCGAACATCCCGAGGCCGAACCAGACGGTTTCATTTTTATGCTTGAGGCCCTTGATGCGCAGCGCCTCCCGCTGGGCTACCTTTTCCGCGAAGTGATCCGCCATCTGTCGGCGCCGGTTGGTGGTTCGTCGTATTTCGACCATGTTCAAATTCCTTCCTTGCTCGATTGAAGTCCCCGCGCAATCGGGGATCGCGCCCTACTTCAGTTCCACGAATCGCCGGATGAGCGACGCCTCCAGTTTTGCCGCGGCGGAGCGAACCAGTTTTTCCCGCTCGTCGAGCGCGTCATACTGCTCCACCACTACCTGTTTGAGTTTTCCCAGTTCCGCCGCCTTCACGGCATTGCGCGTGGACACCAGGACGTCCGCTCCTTTTTTCACCAGCGTGCCGACATCCATGGCCAGCAGTTCCTGGCCGCCCTCGGCCGGTTCATACGAAAAAATGCCCGGCGCCAGCGTGGCGACAAAGTCGATATGGTTCGGCATCAGGCAGAAAGAGCCGTTTTCCGCTTCCGCGACGATTTTCCTGACTTCGCGCTCCATCATGATTTCCGCCGGCAATAAAATTTTAAGCAACATGTTCCGTCTTCGCCTCTTCAATCGATCCGATCATGTACAGTGCACGCTCCGGATAATCGGCAAATTCGTCATTCAGGATCCGCTCGCATCCGTTGAGCGTTTCTTCCCGGGAAACCATTTTTCCGGCCGTGCCGGTAAATTGCTCGGTGACGAAGAAAGGCTGCGTAAAGAACCGCTCCAGCCGGCGCGCGCGGAATACGGTGCGCTGGTCTTCACGCGACAGCTCCGAGATGCCCAGCATGGCGATAATATCCTTGAGGTCTTCATAAACCGCGAGAGTCTTGCGGATTTCCTGGGCGATTTTGTAGTGGCGCTCCCCGGCAATGTTGGGCATCAGCATTTTGGAGCCGGACTGCAGCAAATCGATGGCCGGATACAATCCCTCACTGGCGCGCTTGCGCGACAGCGCAATGGTCGCGGACAGGTGTCCGAACGTGTGCACGGCCGAAGGATCGGTGAAGTCGTCCGCCGGCACGTACACGGCCTGAATGGACGTGATCGCGCCGGTCTTCGTGTTGCAGATGCGCTCCTCCAGCTCGGCCAGTTCCGTGGCGAGCGTCGGCTGATACCCGAGCCGGGACGGCAGCTGTCCCAACAGGCCCGACACTTCCATGCCCGCCTGGATGAAACGGAAGATATTGTCGATCATCAACAGCACGTCCTGCTTGGCGTCATCCCGGAAATACTCGGCCATGGTCAGCGCCGCATGTCCGACGCGGAAGCGCGCGCCGGGCGGTTCGTTCATCTGGCCGAACACCATGACCGTGTTCCCCAGAACGCCGCTTTCCTCCATTTCCCGGTAGAGCTCCTCGCCTTCGCGGCAGCGTTCGCCGATTCCGCAGAAGATGCTCATCCCTTCGTGGCCGCTGACGGTGTTGTGAATCATCTCCGTGATCAAAACGGTCTTGCCGACGCCCGCGCCGCCGAAGAGCCCCGCCTTGCCGCCACGTTCCAGGGGCGCCAGGACATCGATGGCCTTAATGCCGGTCTCAAAGATTTCGGAGACGGTGGACTGGTCGCGAAGCGGAATGGGTTCGCGGTGGATGGACCGGAGCTCGCAGCCCTCCACATCGCCCTTTTTGTCGATGGTGTTGCCGAAAACATTGAACACCCTTCCCAAAAGCGGGCTCCCCACGGGCACTTCAAAGGGTTTGCCGGTGTCCGTGACAACGGCGCCGCGGGCCAGGCCCTGCGTCGGCGTCAGCGCAACGCCCCGGATGGTGTTGCTGTCCAGTTGCGTGAATACCTCGATGACGACATCCCCCTTCTCGCCGGCCTTCAGCACGTTGCGGATCGGCGGGGCGACCGGAAAGTGAATGTCAACGACGCTGCTGCGAACGGATAAGACTCTTCCCTGATTGATTTGCTCGGCCACGGTTCGTTCACCTCGTTTATTTTTTCTTGGGAGCGTCTCCCATTAATGCCATGTATTGATCCGTCAGGACATACATAATGTAATCAAAAATCAAAATCGTCCGGGTCTGGCTTTCCAGCGCCTGCTGTTCACCCAGAATGGTAACGAAAATGGCCTGAAACTCGGCGTAGAGCCAGATGTGGCGGCGCATCAGGATGACGGCATACAGCGCCTCCTGCAGCGGCACTTCCTCCCGGAAGCGTTTTACGGCGAATTTGGACATGAAATCACGGATTGCGGGATAAGGGTCTTTCAGCGGATAGACGCTGCTCAGTTTGCGGTAGAAATCCGCCGCCTGGGGAATGAGATGATTTTCATGGAGATCGTGGTAGAAGGGCGTCCTGGCGTTCTGGACAACATCTTTCGCCCAGTTCCGGGCAATGGCTTCGGAATTGTTTGCCATTACATCCAGTAGTTTCAACGACGTCAGCATTTGCTTTCCCCCTGCGCTTGTCCGGCTGCCGGCCGGCTTCCTCATGACGATGCTGCTGGTCTGCGGATCTAAAGAGCGGACGGCCTCAATTGTCTGAACCATTCAGCAATCCGCGTGCCATGAGCGGCATTTTACGCAACTGATGGATTTTGTTGAACGTCCATGGATCCGGCCTTTGGGCGTCGTCCAAGCCGACGACCCGAATGTCTCCGGATTTTTGGCTTCCCATCCGGTGCGTACCCGAAAAATGAAGACGGGTGCCGGTTTCGGGCCGGACGTCTTATTTGTCGTCGGGGTACGACGGAAATGTCGCTTTCAGAAAAACGCTTCTCCGGACTTGGCTTTGTGAGTAGAAAACGGGGTACGGGGAACGGCGACCGGCCTGCAACAGGAGTCTACCGGCGGCCCAGAAGCAGATCCTCCCAGCCGAAAGACCGGTCATCGGCGATCTGGTTTTGCCGCATATGGATTTCCAGCGTCCGCCGGGCCGCTTCAAATTCGCTTTCCCCCATCCCTGCAGGAACATTGATGGGCTGGTCCCAGCGGATCCGGACCCGGCTGAAGGGTTTGGGAATCAGAAAGCGGTCCCAGCTCCGCAGAGGCCAGGCGCGGCTGAAGGAGACGTAAACCGGAAAGATTTTCGCGCCGGAAAGCTCAGCCATGCGGATCAAACCGGCCTTAACGGTGCCGCCTGGACCCCGGGGCCCGTCTACGGCATGGATGGCGAGAGGATTCTCTTTCAGATCCTCCACAATGGCGGCGAGCGCCTCTTTCCCACCCTGGGAGCTGGAACCGCGGATGGGGCGGAAATGGAGGCGGCGGACCAGCGTGCTGATCAGATCGCCGTCATGGCTTCGGCTGATGATGGCCGAAGGACGGTATCGGCTTGCCGCCTTGGCATACCCGATGACTCCGTACAGGCGCTGATGCCAGATCGCCACAATTCCCTTTTCTCCACGGTCCAGACGGGAGGTGATCACCTCTTCGTCGATTACTTCCGTGCGAATCAAAAAGGTGTGAAACAGGATCAGCCGGTGAACCAGGGGCACAAGGCCGTGCGTGAGAACCGGCACGGGAAGTTGATTGATTTTCATGAAGCACGAATATCCGCAATCGCATTTTCTGTCAACGCTCAAATCGAGACAAAGCTTTCCTGAAAATCCATCCTTCGGCCGAGTCGACGGGGCAACCCATGCGGACCAGGGTTTTCCCGGGATGAAGATGCCGGAAAAGATCGCGTTCTTTTTGAAAAGGCCCCTGCGGGAAAACGGGATTTCTCTTGCTATCCGGCCACATTATCCGTAAGATTCCCGGGTGAAAAAACGATTTACCGACCGTCGTCTTATCCGACAAGAGGCGGGGAGGACGCATTGATTCGACGAATCCTTTTTGGGCTGGCGGCCGCCGGTCTGCTGATCCACTTCATCTTTGCGTACATTGAGGCAGGCAAAGGGATTGACGGCGCCAAGGCATCGCCTACCATCTTTTACGGCCGACCGCTGGAAATCCGGAAAGGGGATCACCCGGGCAATCTCCGCCTGACCGAACGGCTGAACCGGCTTTCCTACCGGCAGGTACAGGAAAAGCCGGTCAAACCCGGGACTTTTTCGCGAACCAGGGATCGGATGAGGTTGTTTCTTCGTGACACGAAAGGAAACGGTCGTTCGATGCCGTCCGGGCCGGTGGACATCGCACTCGACGACGGACGGGTGGCTTCGCTGGTCTCCCCGGACGGCAAACCTTTGCATTCGATCCGCCTTGAGCCGGAGGAAATCGGCCGCCTGACGGGGCCCAAAATGGCGCTTCACGCGCCGGTCCCTCTTTCCGAAATTTCCCCTTACCTGCAAAACGCGGTCATCGCCTGCGAAGACAAGCGCTTTTACCATCACTTCGGAATCGACCCTTTCGCGGCCGGACGGGCCGTATGGGTCAATCTGCGTGAAAAACGATTGGTCCAGGGCGCCTCCACCATTACGCAGCAGCTGGCGAGAACCGTCTTCCTTTCCCCCCAAAAAACTTTCGCGCGCAAGTTGCGGGAGATGGAACTCGCACTGGCGCTGGAGCTGCGCTACTCCAAACGGCAGATTCTGGAAATGTATCTGAATAGAATTTATCTGGGACAGGCCGGCGATCAGGGCATTTACGGCGTTGACGAAGCATCCCGCTTTTATTTTTCCAGACGCGCGCGGGACCTTTCCCTCGAGGAGGCGGCGCTGCTCGCCGGCATCCTCCACGCCCCGAACCGGTACGGTCTTGCCAGAAATCCCCGGACGGCCATGGAGCGGCGCGGTAAAGTCCTGTCCAGAATGAGGAAACTGGACAGGATCACACAGCCGGAGTTCGAACGGGCCTCGGCGGCGCCGGTAAGAATCCACGCCGGAGCGCCCCCCGCCCGCCTCCCGTCCTATTTTATCGATTACATTCTGAGGATCACCCAAGAAGAGCTGGGCGAGGAGCGACTCTATCATACCGGATACCGGTATTACACCACTCTTGATTCTATTCAACAGACCGCCGCGGAAGATGCGGTTGCCCGCGGCCTCGAAACCATCGAAAAATCGGCCCATGGAGCCGGTGAGCCGCTGCAGGCGGCGCTGGTCGCCGTCGATCCGAAAACCGGATTCATCACGGCGATGGTCGGCGGACGCAACTACGCGCAGACAAGATTCAACCGGGCGGTGGACGCTTTGCGCCAGCCGGGAAGCGCTTTCAAGCCCTTTGTCCTTTTGGCGGCGCTCTCCCAATCGCTCACAAAGCACGGCCACTGGACGCTCTCCACGCCGGTTTCCGGAAAACCGATTTCACTTTCCACACCCGAAGGAATGTGGACGCCGACCAATTTTGAAAACAAGGCTTACGGCAACATCACGCTCCGGAAGGTTATCGAAGATTCCGTCAACACCGCCACCGTCCGGCTGGCCTCCGACGTGGGGTTCAAAGAAGTTTTAAAAACCGCCCGGGAGGCCGGCATCGTCAGCCCCCTTCTGCCCGTTCCCTCCATGGCGCTGGGCAGCTTTGAAGTGTCGCCCCTCGAGCTTGCCTATGCCTACGCGACCCTTGCTTCCGGCGGAACTCGCTTTGAACGGTTTGCCCTTTTTTCCGTGACAACGCCGGACGGAGACCGGGTCTGGTCCGGAAAAATGAAACGCAAGCAGGTTTTTGATCCGCGGATAACGTATCTGACCGGCTACGCGCTGGAAGGGGTTGTGGAGCGCGGCACGGCCGGCGAGGCCCGTCTTCTGCAGATCGATTTCCCCGTATCGGGAAAAACCGGAACGACCAACGGGAACCGGGATTCCTGGTTTGTGGGCTATACGCCCGACATCGTCTGCGCCGTGTGGGTGGGGTATGATTCCGGAGCGGACACCGGCCTGACCGGCGCCGCCGGGGCGCTGCGCATTCACGCGCGTTTTATGCGTTCCTTCTATTCCCAGTCCGGACCGCGGCCCGTCGCCGCTCCGGAGGGGATTGAAACCGCGTTGATCGATCCGGATTCCGGATACCTGGCCACGCCATTATGCCCCCGAACCTTTCAGGAAGCCTACCTTCAGGGAACCGCGCCCGGAAAAACCTGCCCCGAGCATCCGGCCCACCCGGTTATGGACGCGCTTCGCGGACAGGCGAGCCGCGCGGGGGCGTTCCTCCGCGGTCTGCTGCCCCGATAATCAGAGCGTCGAGGCATCCGAGCTTCGCGTCGCGGCCGGCTTCCGAAAAAGCTTTCCACCCGCCGTGCCGTCTTTACCGATTTATTGTTTTTCAGCGACGATCACCTGCGTTTTGGGCAGATACCGGTCAAAGGACTCCATCAGGGCCTCGGATCCCTCCAGCTCCATGACCTGCGACCACGTATTGGCCCAGCTTTGCAAAACCGGTGCATAGGGGGGACGGATGTTGTCCAGAACGGCGCCCTGCAGGCGATCCTTCCGGTACGCGAGCCAAAACAGCGACATGAAGACCGTCCAGTAAAACCCCCAGGTATCGTACTTCAGCACCGCGAGCCCCGCATCCTTCACCAGTCTGAGGAATCGATTCCGGTCAAAGATCTGAATATGGTTGGGCGCCGTAAAATAAATCGGATCCGCGACGGGCGTCTGCAGTCTTTCCGAGCGGGCATCCGGCACGGTGATCAGATAACGGGCGTTGGGCCTGCCTACCCGAACCAGCTCCGCCATGATTTTTTCGGGCTCCGGCGTGTGCTCCAGCATTTCCGTGCAGAGGATTTTTGTCGCGTACGCGTCCGGCAGCGGAAGGGGCAGAGAATCACTGATGAACGCCTCATACTTTCTTGCGTTGGTATCCTTCATTTTCTCCGCGAGTGCCTTGATTTTGCCGGCATCCGAATCGGAAAAAACAACGTGAGCCCCCTGACGGGCGCAAAACAGAGCGGCGTTACCCTCCCCGCACCCTACATCCAGCACTACATCCTGTGGGGTTATCTGAAACCCGGCGAACAGCTCTCCGGTCTGGAGCCGGTACCAGCCGCGCTTTACCGCGTCCTGCAGTCCGCAGACGCGGGGATCCGCGTCTTCCCGAGCCGCCGCGGTCTTGACGTCGCCGACCGGCCCTTCGCCGGCGGCGGTTTGCGTCGCCGGGTGAGATGGGGGCACGGCATGGTTTTCAGGACCGGATGGCCTGATACATTTTCTGATATTTTTCATGAATCATCGTGCGATCAAATTCGTAAAACCGGTTCAACAGGTCCTCCAGTTCGTCCTTTCGGAAATAGGACTCCGCCGCGGGGAAGAACACGGCATCCTCCTTCCGGATGTGGACCGGGTAGAACGCTGCCAGCCAAAGCAGGATGGACGCAATCGCCGGAACGACGGCTCGATCGCCGTTTTTGAATTTTTCGTTCAGTTCCACGACTTCCTTTACTTTCACCCGCGCCTGCCGATGCTCCTCGGTTAATTCATTCATGATGCGCAGATGGTCCTGATCCGGCTTTTTCTTCGCCAGTTCCGTAAACAGGATGTCTTCTTCCTTTCCGTGATGCGTGCGGTCCGCGTACGTTTTGATAAAATCGACGACGGCTTCAACCCATGCCGGGGAATAGCCCATCCCGGTCATGGACCTTGCCTTTTGTTCGGCCGCGGAAAACACTTTTTCAATCAACCGGTGTTCGATCATCAGGAGCCCGCGCGGTTTCATTGCCTTCCCCTCCATGAAAACGGGTTGTTTGAAATTTCAAGAGAAGGCGACTTCTCAACCTCCTCCCCTCCTCCGCGGTCTGCCGGATCGGCGCCGACGCGTGATGAATTCGCGAACCTCGGGATGTCGTGTAGCACAAAAACGCCGCAGGGCAAAACAGGATTTTCAAGCGTTCGAACTATCGCTTGACAAGCAAAATCAGACCGCCTATAAAATTCGTGAAAAACGGCGCCATCAAAAATATGGCCCATCAACCTGTCGGCGCCGGCAACCGCCGGCCCCGGAGAAAAGAGGGATTTCACATGGAAAAAGAATACCGGATCGGAACCTTTTGCAAGGACATCAAGTGCCGCAAGCACAAAGCGATCGAGAAGCTCAGCGGAAACGCATACCTCAGAAAAAAACAGGTGCACTGCAAAGATTGCGAGGCCTGGAAGTTTTTCAACTGGTCAAAGGAAAAAAAATTCCGCATCGTTCATTCTCTGCCCCAGATGTCGAACAAAGAGCTGGCCGCAAGGCTCAGAGGCCTGGATATGGTTCGGGTGGAGGACTTGACCGAAGACGAAATCATGTGCCTGTAAAGGCGACGTCTGCAGGAGACAGCGGATGGATATCTACGAGCAACTCAGGATGATTCTGGATTCCCACCCCTCGACCGCGCCCGAAGGAGACGCCATCCATGAGATTCTCCGCCTCCTCTTCACGCCGGAGGAGGCGGCCGTCGCCGTCTGCATGAGCTTCAAACCCAAAAGCCCCGCAGACCTTGCCCGGTCCGCAGGCATCGATGAAACGGCGGCGACCCTTCACCTGGAATCCATGGCCGACAAAGGCGTCATTTTTTCAAAAAACCAGAGCGGCAAAAAACGGTACGGCCTGGTTCCCCTCATTCCGGGCGTCTTCGAGTTTCCTTTCATGAAGGGCGGCGGCACCCCGATGCACGACCGCCTGGCGAAACTCTGGGAAGCCTACCACGCGGAAAGCCTCGGCGCTTCCTTTGCCGGCAATCCCACGCCCATGATGAGAGTGGTCGCCGTGGAAAAATCCGTGACGCCGGAACAACAGGTCCATCCGTATGACGAGGTCAGGCGCCTGATTGAAAACTCAGGCTACGTCGCTCTGACCCGATGCGCCTGCCGGATCAGCGTCGCCCAATGCGATAAACCGAAAGAGGTGTGCCTCATCTTCGACGGCGTGGGTGAATTTCTCGTGGAGCGCGGGTTCGCGCGCCAAATCAGCAAGGCGGAGGGCATCCGGGTTCTGGATCAGGCGGAGGAAGCCGGACTGGTCCACACCAGCAACAACAGCGCGGACAAAGCCAGCGTGATCTGCAACTGCTGCCCGTGCTGCTGCACAATCCTGCGGGCGAGAACGCAGTTGGATCATCCCCACGCTTTCGCTCCCAGCCGCTTTGCGGCATTCGTTAAACGCGATGACTGCATCGGGTGCGGCCTGTGCGCCGATGAGCGCTGTCCGATGCATGCCATAGAGATCGTTGAAGAGGTCTCCTGGGTTCATGAAGAAAAATGCATCGGGTGCGGTCTTTGCGTTTCCACCTGTCCCTCCGGCGCCATGGGGCTTACGGAAAGAAAGCCGGTTCCGGCCATTCCCGCAACAACGCAGGAAATGGCGATCCAGGTTCTCCAGGAGAAGGGAAGACTGGAAGCCTTTATGAAAGTCATGCAACGCTGACAACCGAAAACGGGGGACGACATGGCCGATGATGTGCGGATGATCGAAGTCAAAGAAGACATTCTGGCGGACAACAACCGTGTCGCAAAAAGCCTTCGTCAGCAGCTCTCCGATACGAAAACCCTGCTGTTGAACCTGATGTCCTCCCCCGGATCCGGCAAAACCAGCCTCATCCTCCGAACGATGGAAGGCCTGAAAGGCAGCGCGAAGCTCGGCGTCATCGAGGCCGATATCGATTCCAAAGTCGACGCCGAAAAAGTGGCGGCCGGAGGAATTCCCGCCGTTCAACTGCGCACGGGCGGCTTCTGCCATCTCGATGCAACCATGGTCACGCAGGGACTGGATGCCCTGCCCGCCCAAGACCTGGATCTGATCATCATTGAAAACGTCGGTAACCTGGTTTGTCCCGCCGAATTTGACACGGGCGCCCACAAAAACGTCATGATCCTCAGCGTACCGGAAGGCGACGACAAACCGCTGAAATACCCGCTCATGTTCACGGTCTCGGATGCCCTGCTGATCAACAAGATCGATTATCTGGCGCAGAGCGATTTTGACATGGCCGCGGCACGCGAGAGAATTCTGGCGCTGAAGCCCGACATCAACATTTTTGAAGTATCCTGCAAAACCGGCGCGGGCATCGCACAATGGATCGCCTGGCTGAAAAAAGAGATGGATGACTTTTCAGCCTGCGGAAAGGAGCCGAAACCGTCATGTCCCAGGGAATGATCCTTCTGCTTGGGACAGCCGCGTTCATCGGCTTTTTTCACACCCTGCCGGGCCCCGACCATTATCTTCCCTTCGTGGTCATGGGAAAAGCGCGGAAATGGTCGATCGCGAAGGTTTTCTGAGTTACCCTACCGTGCGGCATGGGGCACGCGGCAAGCTCCGTCGGGCTGGGGTTGGCCGGCATCGCACCGGGAATCACGGTTACAAGATTAACCGCCATCGAATCCTTTCGCGGCAATCTGGCCGCGTGGGCTTGGATGGCCTTCGGGCTGGCGTATTTTGTCTGGGGCCTTCGGCGGGCCCGGCGGCACAGGCCCCATGAACATCTTCACATCCACTCCGACGGTTGCACGCACATTCACCCGCACGTCCACACGGAAGAACACTCCCCTTTTCACGAAGGGGAAGAAACGGGCCATCTTACGCCCTGGGTGCTTTTTATCATTTTCGTACTCGGCCCCTGCGAGCCGCTGATTCCGATCCTCCGGTATCCGGCGGCAAAGGAGAATCTATGGGGCGTGGTCCTGGTTACGGCCGTATTCAGCGCAGCGACCCTTTTGACCATGCTGGCCGTTGTGATCTCTTCGTTCTGGGGGCTCAACCGTCTTCCGCTGAAAAGGATGGAGCGATTTACCCACGCGGCGGCCGGCGGATCGATTTGTCTTTGCGGAGCCGCGATTCAGTTTCTTGGATTATAAAACTTTGTCGCCGGCTGCGTGGATTCAGATCACCTCCAGATTCCGGATGCGGTATTCGCGGCCGGAAACAAGAGACAGGCTCTTTTGGCCGCAGAACGGACAGGCCAAATCCCGCAGGTTTTCCCGCTCCACATCGAAGGACTCGCCGCAGGACTCGCATCGGAACACAATGGGGTTCCACTGGATTTTAATTTTTGCATCCCGGGCGATCGTATCTTTGCTGAGATAGTCAAAATAGCGCTGCATCCACTCTTCTTCCAGGTCGCTCAGCCGGCCGACTTCCAGGTGAACGGCAAGGACGCTTCGGACATTGTGAATCCTGGCCTGCTGCAAAACGATATCCAGAATGCTCTTCATCACCGGCAATTCATGCATGCAATCATCCTCTCCGGCCTTTCCGCGCAGGGTAGAAAGCGGTCGCCGGCCTCGTTTCCTTCAGTTCCCGGTAGGACGTAACCGGAAGCCCCCCGACATCCCGGTCGATCCGCCCGAGAAGATCATTGACCGTGGCTTCGACATTCTCCACGGAAACGTGAATCGCCTGCTTCGGACAAGCCTGCGCGCAGAGGCCGCATGTCTTGCACAACGCCGGGTCGATCCGGGATTTTCCACCGCCGACAACCGCGGCGCCGGTCCAGCAGACCGAGGCGCATTGACCGCATCCGGTGCAGGCGTCCTGATCCACACAGACCGTCACGCCGTACAGACGATGGATACAGGCTTGCGCCTCGGGTGGAAGGTGACGGTAATAGTCGAAATTCGTGCAGCAGCAGGGGCAGCAGAAGCAAACCGTGGTGAACGGCCGGTCTTGGGATACGTTCCAGATGGTATTGTCCGCCGAAACATGTCCGATAAAGGGAACCAGGCCCGCCGCCAGGGCCTTGTGCAGGTGCGCGATCGCTTCTTCAGCGGACGCATGATGCGCCACGGTGGTATCTTCCTCGGCCGTGGGAAGTCCGATGTGAATGCAGCCGATGTTCCGGTCGTACTTCTTGCATTTCCAGGCGTCCCGGCATGTGCAGCGATGCGTAATGACGCGGTGCTCCGAACGGCGGATCATACCTTCCAGAATGACCACCGGCAGGGGCAGGCTTTCAACGTTGAGCAGCGCGTTGACGGGCAGGTAGGAGATATTGAGCTGATCCGGCGTCGTCGCCTTTACCCGGATCCGGTGCATAAGTCCGCCGAAAACCGGCACGGACGGCTTCAGGTAGGCAAGCTTCCAGAGGCTCGCCAGAAAGGTCAGGTACCACTTGGGCCGTTTTCCCACGGTAAATCCCTTTTCCTTTCCGGCATCCTCAACCACGCCTGTCCAGAAGAATGCTCATGAACGTTCGGTCGAGCGCGCGGGGCAGTCCGATAAAATAAACCAGCGCAACGGCCAGATCACCCAGCGCGGCGAGCACAATCGGGATCCCCATCCCGGCATACAGCCCAAACCATAAACACGCGGCAAAGGCGGCGACGCGCGACATCCCGTCCCAGAAGACAAGGGTGGCGCGGTTCTCCAAATCCCGGGAACAAACCATCAGGATGATACCGAGGAAAAAAAGGAAAACGGCGGGAAACATCAGCCAGAACGGAGGATCGGGCGGCTCGATACCCGTAAGGCGAATCAGGCCGGGCATCGTGAAAAGAATGCCCAGCAACCCATTGAGAAGACCGCTCAGGAACACGAATGTTTTCATATCAACGTCCTTTTCCGGCGGATGGGATCGGCAGATCTGAAACGCCCCGAATCCACCGGACCAGATCCGCATACAGGACGTCTTCGTTCTGCAGGTCGAGGGAGATGGCCTGCTCGGGACAACATTCCACGCAGCGGCCGCAGCCGGCGCAGGAATCTCCGATTACCGCCTTTTCATTGACCAGGGTGATGTCCGCAAGGAAACACTGCTTGACGCATGCGCCGCAGCCGGTGCAGGCGTCACGATCCACCCGAACCGACAGGCCGGGAAGTTTCTGATAGGCACCCTGCAGGGAGGGACCCCGGTGCTTCATATACGTGCGATACAGGCAGTTGGTGTCGTCGCAGTAGCAGATGAACATGAGATCATGGAATCTCGTCTGAAAAGCGACCGGATCCATCCACACATGGGCAACGTTGGCGATCAGGCCCGCTTCGGCGGCGCGATCCACATGGCGAAACGCTTCCTCCCGGGTAGCCCTTCTTCCATGGCTGGGATGAATCCGCCGGACGGCGGGTCCCAGCGCCATGCACCCGATGTCCTGCGGCGGATGGGACACTTTGTTGTGCCTTCGGCAGATGCATTCGTCAAAGATGAACAGCTCCTCCACTTCCGCCAGAAGTCTTTTGACGATGCGTCGGGGCAGCGCGACGTTTTCCGGCCCCCGAACGTCGATCTGGAGGGGAATGGAACTCACTTCATTGAACGGCCGCATGAAAAAAAGATAAATCAGCCATTTCAAAACGGGGACATTGCTGAGCCGTTTCCCCGCCTGAATCACCGGCCACGCGAGTCGAACCGCCTGCCTCACGAAATTGCGGCCGGGACCGTATTGGAAGTGGAAAAAATTCATGGGCCGGGTCTCTGAATGGGAAGGTTCGACACCGACCGTTGGGGGGTCAAAGCAAGAGGAACCGTCCGCCCAACGGATCGGCACGGAAACGCACAAAATCCTTCACGGCGTTTTCGCCGATTCATCCGTCTTCGCCAAACAACGCCCACGAGGGGGAAATCGACGGCACGGCCGTCTCCGCTACAGGCACATGATTTCTTCTTCGGTCAAATCCTCGACCCGAACCGGATCAATCCCCTTGATCATGGCGGCCAGCTGCTTGTTGGAAATTTCGGGCCAGGTATGGATAATGCGCCATTGGTTGTCTTTCGCCCAGTTGAAAAATCTCCAGGCCAGGCACGTCTTGCAGTGCACTTTCTTTTTTTTGAGGTAGGCGGCTCCGGTAAGGCCTTCCAGATCCTTGTGCTTGGGGCATTTGACCTCGATGCAGTAGGTACCCGATTTGTATTCTCTGCTCATGGATGGTCCCTCTTTTCTCCGCTTCCGGACTGCGCCGGAAACGAGACGATGAACAGGCCGGCGGCATTCCGCAGGTTCCCTGTTGTGGTGCAAAACTATAGGGTGTCCGTTTTAGGTTGTCAAGCGATAGTTTGCCGCGAGGAAGCGGCCGATGCGGCTTCATGAATTCCCTGCCGCATGCGCCCCGCAAGGCCTCCGGCTCGGGGGCTACAGGTCCTTCGTGACCAGATCAAAAATCTGTTTTTTCGTTTTCTCGGTGTAGGTGGAATAATCGAAAGCCTCCTGGTCGATGAGGTGCTGGAAAATGGTCCCCTGAATCAGGGAGACCACCGTGACCGACGTAAAGCGCATATCCTTCACCGCAAAGATTCCCCTGGCCTCGCCTTCCCGGAGAATGACCTCAACCTCATCGCGGTAGCTCTGAAAAAGCTTCATCATCGCCTGACGGAGCCGTTTGTTGCGGTTGATCTGGGCCAGGAAATCGACCAGTACGCCGAAATACGCTTTTTCCTTATGCACCAGGTCGAAAGCCTCGTTGCAGAAAGCCAGCAGTTTCTCGCGAGGATCTTCCAGCGTCGAAAGCGCTTTGCCCAGATCGTTTTTGAGATTGTCGTTCATTCCCTTGAGCAGCTTAAAGAGGAGATCTTCCTTGTTCTTGAAATAATAGTGGACCAGGCCCGCGGAAAGACCGGCTTCCCTGGCAATGTCCTTGATGGTGAAATCCGAATAGCCCTTTTCGCCGACGACTTTGTACGCCGCCCGGGTCAGCTGAACTCTTCTCAAATGGATTAAATCATTCCGGTTTCGTTCTTTCATCACGCAATCACCCTTCTGAAGATTCAAAGGAGCCTCCTGGGGACCCGCCCGCTTCGGGGGGCCGGTCTTTGCCGACGGATCCCTCTTCGGATGCGGACTCCCCGTTTACGGGCAACGGAGCATAGGAAAACTTCACTTTTCTGTCAATGAAATATTGCGCCCGCAGGAACCCGGGTATCGCGCCTTCTCGTTGACAGTCCCGTTCTTTCCTTCTATACTGACCTCGACTCCAAGGCACTCTACCTTTCGCCCGCAGGGAGAGAAACGAAGATGATTCCTTTCCGGAAGCCGCTGCTCAGAACCCTGAAGACCGCCGCAGTCTGCCTCATGTATGTTGCACCTTCCCGCAAAAGCCTGGTGTTGCAGGGGCCCGGGAGCGTGGAGCAGCTCCCCGATCGGATGAAGCGCCGGAAAATCCAAAAACCCCTGTTGATTTCGGACCGAGTGCTGATGGAGAAAGGTCTGCCCGCCCGTCTTCTGGAAGCGTTCAAATCCGCCGGCACGCCCTGCGCAATTTACGACGGCGTGCAGCCGAATCCCACCATTGAAAATGTCGAAGAAGCTTACGGACTGTACATTCAACACGGCTGCGACGCCGTGATCGGCTTCGGCGGGGGCTCGCCGATGGACTGCGCGAAGGTCGTTGCCGGAAGGGCGGTTCGGCCCCGACAGACGGCCGAGCAACTGGGAGGATACTTCAAAATCATGCTGCCCTTCCCAAAGAGACTCCCGGTTATCGTTGCCGTGCCGACCACCGCCGGCACAGGCGCGGAAACCACCGGCGCCGCGGTCATAACCGACACCGTGAAAAACATCAAGTACACGGTCAATGACTTCCTGATCCATCCGCACATCATCGTGCTCGATCCGGAGCTTACCCTCGGCCTGCCGCCGTTCTTCACCGCCATCACCGCCATGGACGCTCTTTCGCACGCGGTCGAGGGCTACATCGGCGGCGCGCACTGCCGGTTCTCCGATGCGTACTCGGAAAAGGCGGTCCAAATGATTTTCGGCCACATCGAACGGGTGTACCAAAACGGCGGCGACCTGGAAGCGCGCGGCCGGATGCTGCTCGCCTCCTATTACGCGGGCCTTGTCCTGAACCGCGCGCTGACCGGCTACGTCCATCCGTTTGCCCATAAAATCGGCGGCCTGTATCATCTGCCTCACGGACGGGTCATCGGCGCCGTGATGCCGCCGGTTCTTGAGTTTTACGGTGAGACGGTCAGCCGCCGTCTTGCCCGACTGGCCGATGTCATTCAGGCCTCAAAACCCG
Source organism: Smithellaceae bacterium (assembly GCA_035448625.1). Taxonomy (GTDB): domain Bacteria; phylum Desulfobacterota; class Syntrophia; order Syntrophales; family Smithellaceae; genus UBA8904. The sequence continues at coordinate 27,075 of DAOTJI010000005.1, forward strand.
GCATGAGCCTGTCTCAAAAGGCCGAATCTTTCATTGCCTCCATCCGCGGCTTTAACCGCGCCTACGGCATCGGCGAGACCATTTCGGAACTCCGGGAAAACGATTTCCCCCAAATCGCGGAATCGGTGCACGGGGAATGCATCCCCTATCCGGTTCCCAAAATCATGGACGACCGGGACATTTTCAGGATTTTAAAAACAGTAAAGGGATGAACCGAAGGGTGAATCTCTTAGCCCTGCGGGTCCCGGCGCGCGCGGATTTCCGCGCCGCACCGACCCGCAGGGCATAAACGGCCGAAACGTTATTGACCGCGTGTGCCGGCCATGAACTGATCTTCCGTGATTTCCATCACTTCCGACTGCGGCAGCGTCACCTGATTTTTCGAAACCTGATCTTTAAACTGGATGACGCCGTTTCCCTTCTTGTCGATGCTCTGCGTGTAATAGACACTCTTGGATACCGGATCGACAATCTTGTAATAGTTGGCGCATCCCCAAACGGCAAACAGCAACAACAACGAAACGACATACCCTGCGACTTTTTTCATTTCCTCGTCTCCTCTTGCGGTAATGTTCTGTCTTCGGAAAATTTATTGGTTCGTGTGAAATTTAAAATGGCCAAAAATATTTGTCAAGGCAAACTTCCGTCAAAAACGCATGGGCACATGGCCGTTCTCGCCGAAGGCACCCTCTCAAATCGCTCATGCAGGTTGCCTGACCGGGGATTTTTCCTCTGAAGATGTGGCATGGAGGTTGATTCCATCTTCATCCATCGGACAAAACGACGTCCACCGGTCTGCCGGTCTCCATCGACCGCTCCAGAAGATCCATCACCGCCGGATAGATGGCGGGATCCCTTCCCGCTCTGGGTCCCGCCACGTTGAGAACGCGGATGCGGTTTTCCCCAAGCCAGGAAACGAGGGTTTCCGCCGCCTGTTTTGGGGACAGCACCTTGAGATCGAGGTGCAGGCAGGGCCTTTCGTGCCGTCGTGCGAATTCCAGGGTCAGCGCCGATCCCGCCACCGGAAACCCGTGGGAGATGATGACGGTGCCGTCTGCTTCCAGAACGTTCTGCTCCGTCCTTTTGGCATAGTCCGTCGTCGGCATCTCCCGAAGGCGATACTTCGAATCCAGGGCGCCGTCTTCCGTTCTTCTCCCCCTCGGAAGCCAGCCGCCGTAAGGAATGTTGCGGGCAATGGCAAAATCCAGGGCCGCCCGGTCCGCACCGGTCTGGCCTCCGGAAATGATTTTGCCGATCGGATACCGAGATATTTTTTCCTTGTGCATGCGCCACGTACACCAACCGGCAAATTTCCCGCGTCTTGAAATCAAACGGGATGGATGTCTTCAGGGGTAAAGCAGGCTCTGCGGACAGTTTCCCACGACCCGGCCCGGGCTTATGCGGATTCTACGGAAACCGTTTGGGCGGCGGGGATCGGTTTTTTCATCACCAGAGCATCCGCCGGGCAGGTCAGGCTGCAAAACCCGCACCCGATGCAGGCCCGGGAGTCTCGCAGATACGGAAAGGCGTCCACGCCCTTCACCCGGGGAATGTCCGACATCGCCAGACACCCCACCGGACAGGCGTCCACGCAGACGGTGCAGGCGATGCAGACCTTCAGCAGAACCTTCGGCTTCAGCCATTCGGAGCGTTTGATCATCGTACAGGCGGAGCCGGCCGGATCCCGCAGGGCGTTCTGCGGACAGATCCTTCCGCAGGCGCCGCATTCGATACACAGGGCCCTGTGGATGACATGGAGCTTCTTTTTTTCGCCCGTGATGGCGCCGGCCGGACACAGGCGCGCGCAGGCGCCGCAACCGTTGCATTGTTCCGTGATCGTATAGGCCATATCCAACCTCTTATTGTATTCCCAGTTTGCGGAGGGTTTCCTCTTTGGGTTTGCCGGTGGCCGCGTCCCATCCGAACTGTTCCCAGTATCCGCTCGCCAGTTTTTCAATGTCCACGGATCTTCCCTTGTTCGCGCCCTCCTTCTGGGGAATCACGCCCAGAGCCCGGCTGCTGATGAAATTGTTTTTCGGCTCGACGCCGTGTTTGACGTTGAAGGCCTGTTTCAGGGTCTGAATCCTCTCGCCGACGGTCATGTAATCTTCGGGCGTCCGGTCCCAGCCCGTCGCTGCGTTCAGCCAGTCGAACGTCGGAACCCTTTTGGCCCCGATGAAGAGGCCGAACATGCACATGCCCGCTCCGTTGGCGAGGCTCATGAACTTGCTGCAGGCGGCGGCCATCTGTGCCTTTTCCTCATCGACCCTGAACTTTCTGCTCTTGGTGAAAAGAGGCGCCGGTTTGGGAATCCCCTTCACGCGCTTCCAGAGCTGAAACATTTCATAGTACAGATGGGCGCCCAGCGTGTGACGGCCCGGCGTCGGCTCCAGGCTGTAATGCACGTTGAAGCCCGGATCGCAGCGGCCGTCGTGCATGGCCGGCTCCTGCCCGCCCGCGTGGACGGTGTAGGCTTCCGCTCCCCTGCCGATCTTTTGGGCGGCGACTTTCGTGCCGTCGGCCAGAAGATCTCCGATGCCCTCCCGGTCGACCATTTTCTGAATGAGGGCGACCATCGCCTCCGTGTTTCCCCATTTCAGCTCCAGTCCGCCCGTGTCTTCTTTGGTCAGAATGCCCCTTTCGTAGCACTCGACGGCGAACGCGGCCGTCGCACCGGCGGAAATCGTATCCATGCCGGCACGGTTGAGCAACTCGTTCAAGTAAAAGATGCTGTCCAGATCATCATTCAGGCACAGCCCGCCCAGCGCCAGAATGCTTTCATATTCGGGCTTGTGGGTATGGGGATATTTCCCCTTGGTGGCGCAGATGCCGCCGCATCCCACGGGGCAGGAATAACAATGGTACTTCATGATTTCCGTGCCCCTGATGATATCCGGATTGATGGTCCTTGACCGGGACATGGGAAGGTCGCGGTTGGAGCCGTCCCAGTTCTTCACGGGCGAATCCCCCATTTCAATGGATGCCTGGTTCATGCCCCCCGTGCCCCATTTCCGTAGAATGGAGGAGTACAGGATGCCGTCCTGGGGAAATACGACGGGCGTGGCGCGCAGAAAAGCGCCGACATAGCCCATCATCCACCCCGGCAGGGGCAAAGGGAAATTGACCCATTTCAGACAATGCCGGCTCAGCCGTTTCATGGCTTCCGGATCGCGGGCACCGATTCTTTGCACGCCGTCGAGCACCACCGCCTTGAGCTTTTTGGAGCCCATGACGGCGCCCAGGCCCGACCGGGCGGCGATCCGTCCCTTGTCGCTGCAAACGCCTGAAATCAGCGAAAGCTTCTCCCCGGCCGGTCCGATGACGGCGACCGCGGCTTTGGAACCGTACTGCTTTTTGAGCGCTTCCTCCGTTTCGACGGCGTCGCGACCCCAGAGATGGGAGGCATCTTTCAGTTCGGCTCTTCCGTTTTTCACATACAGATATACGGGAGCGGGACTGATGCCGGAAAAGAAAATGGCGTCGTAACCGGAATGCTTGATGGCGGGGGAAAAGGTGCCGCCGCAGTTCGCGTCGCCCCAACAACCCGTCAACGGCGATTTCCCGACCAGCGTCCAGCGGCCGGAAAACAAACTGCCGGTTCCCGTGAGCAATCCCGAACAGAAGCCCAGCATGTTGTCCGGGCCCAGCGGGTCGGCGCCTGCGGGGATGCCGTTATAGAGAACGTAGGCTCCCAACCCCATTCCGGACAAATACTGTTCATACACGGCATCGGGAATGGTTTCTTCCGTCATGGTCCCGCCGGACAAATCCACTTTGAGGATTTTTCCCATGTAAGGTTTGTTCATGACTTCTCCCTTTCGTTCGTCAGCCTTTTTTCACGCGAGACCGGTCCAGAGGTTTCCCTTCCCAGGCCGCCTCCAAAATCATCAGATTGTCCTCGTAATCCGTGTCTTCCGGATTATAAATGGACGCTCCGTCCAGCAGCGCCGCGGCGGCGATCTGCGGCAGCACGTCCCGGGGAACCGAAGGCTTCCCTTCACGATCGGTGATCTCCCGCAGGCATCGGGCGTGTCGTCCGCCGGTGATGGCGTGGAGTTCTTCGTTGAGCCCGCGAATCAGGGACACGACTTTTTCCGCTCTCTGCTCCGGAGGCGTGGCCAGATAAACTTGCCCTCCCGCGATGGGCAGCAGAAGCTCCCCCATCGTGTCTGCGCGCTTGTGCAGATTGTATTCCAGACCGTAAGGCAGCAGGATGGCCATGCAAAGTCCGTGGGGAACTCCACAGACGGAGCCGGTCGCATGGCCGAGATTGTGAACCAGTCCGACCATGGAATTGGAAAAAGCGATGCCCGCCAGGCAGGCGGCGACCGCCATGGCCAGACGGCCTTCGCGGTCGTCGGGGTTCCCGGCGACCCGCGGCAGGTAGCGGTAAATCATGCCGGCGGCGGCCAGGGAGTGGGCGTCGGAGAGCGGATTTTTCTGAAGGCAATAATAAGCTTCCACGGCGTGGCTCATGGCGTCCATGCCGGTCATGGCCGTGATGAACGGCGGCATCGTCAGGGTCATCCGGGAATCGAGGATGGAAATGTCGGGCAGGAGAAAATAGCTGCCGAAGGCCATCTTTAAATGCTTCTCATGGTCCTTGATGACGGCCACCTGCGTAACCTCCGACCCCGTGCCGGCCGTGGTTGGGACGGCCACCAGAGGTTTGAGGGGGCGCTTGAGCGCACCGACGCCGCTGAAGGCCATCAGGTCTTCCGCGTTTTCCGAAACGACGATGTTGATCCCCTTGGCCGTGTCCATGACGGAACCGCCGCCGACGGCCAGGATCGCGTCGCAGGCGCTGTCCCGGTAAAGGCGTGCCAGCCGGTTGACCACTCTGAGATCGGAATCGGGAGGAACATCGTCGGCAATCAGGTCCGCGTGCACGCGGTCTCCGAGCGCCCGGGAAACGATATCGATGAGGCCCGCGCCGGCCACCCCCTTGTCCGTGACGATGAGCGGTTTTTTGGCGCCGCGCTCGATGAGCAGATCCGGTATTTGTTCCAGGGCGTCATGACCCGCGACGATTTTTACACGACAGCAGAATTCATAATAATCCGGCAACAGCATCGGAATCACCCCTTCCTTTCCCGATCCCCGTCGGTCATCCACTCAACGACGCCGCACAGGTAGGGTCCGTCTTCATCTTTTCTCAACAGATCCAGGACTTCTTCCCTCCGAAAGCCGGACACTCCCGCCTCCCTGAGGTTCTGCGGCAGCTCTTTGCCCAAAGAGCCCCGGAGCGCCGCCAGAAATTGCTTCAGGGCGGAAAGCGCTTCTCCGGAACGCTTTTCGGCAGGGGTCCGGGCGAAGGCTTCGTCTCCGGCGAGGGGCTGCAGAAGCGCCGCCGGATCCCCGGAGCTTTGCCTGAATTCATCTTCCAACACGCGGGGAAGGCACATGCCCATAATCACACCCTGGGGGATGCCCAGAAATTCGTAAAACACCTGACCGAGTTTGTGGAGCCTCCCGGCCGACGCATTGGAAAATGCACAGCCGGACATCGCCGCCGCATTCATCAAGGCGAGCGCCGCTTTTGGATTTCCCGGATCGGCGACGGCGTCCATCAGATTTTCCCGGACAAAGCGGAGGGCGGCGAAGGAATAAGCTTTTCGAAACGGGTTTTGATCCGCCTGAATATGCGCCTCCGCGGCGCGGCCCAGGGCGGCAAGGCCCGTCGCGGCCGTCCGGATCCGGCTTTTCCCTTTCGCCAGGCGGAAATCGAGTACGGCCAGAGCGGGAGCGAGCCGCTCACCGGAAAAAACCATCCGGCCCACACAGGCGATCTGTGAGGTTTCCAGGCCGTCCGCCCCTTCGGTCGGGACGACCGCCAGCGGCATCAGTCGATGGCGGAGGGGGGTTTCCGGCGAAAGCCGGCGCGCGTCCGGCGTTTTCAGGGAAACCGCCAGATTCAGCACCTTGGCGATGTCGGGGGCTTTCCCCCCGCCCAGCGCGATGAAGGCGTCGTATTTTTTTTCCAGACAAAGGTTTTTCAAATGGTCCACGACACCGAGATCGGTCGCTTCCGAAACCCCTTCAAAAAGCCCCGGCGTCATTCCCGAATCGCCGAAAGCGGCGAGCAGCGTCCGGACGGCTTTCGGACCGGCCGCTTTCGCGTTTACGACGACCAGCGGTTTGGAAGCATTGAGTCCGGCCAGTTCAAAAGGCAGGTGCTCCAGCGCCCGGTTGCCGGAATTGATTTTGACGGGGCAGGTAAAGGAAAAAACGGCGGCGGAATTCATAGCGTAATCCTTTCGTCAGATCCCCAGCAGCGTACGGGTGTAAACCCCGATGCGACCGCCGAGCTTGCGTCCCAGAGGCCACCAGGAAGGATAGCGCTTCACGGCCAGAGAGGCGATCAATTTGGGAAGAAGGTAAACTTCCACGATGTCGAGGATACGGATAATGGCCAGCGCCTGCGGGATTTCCCCGTCGGTGATCAGCCGGTTGCGCGCCGTCGCCAGCGCCGTGCTTTCCTGGAAGGAGAGAATCAAAAAGGCCGCGTCCAGGCTTTTGATGGCCAGTCGAACCTGCACGGGGCGCCCCCGGGAATCGCCGCCCAGATACTTCACGACACCCTTTTCCCGGCCGACCACCATCCAGGGTCCATCGGGCAGACATCCCAGGGAAAAGGTAAAATCATCGGGAAGCTTTTCAAATTCTTTTCGGACCTCACGATCGACCTTTGCGGCCGCCTGAATGGCCCGGCCGGTGAACCACAGAAAAAGAGCCACATACGCCCGTTTGAAGGGCTTGGTCCCGGATGGAACGTCTTTTACGATGCTCATCCTCCGATCCTCCTGTCATGCGCTAGGTAGGTTCTTTTACCTCAAATTCCAAGCCGTGTCAAAACCATCTCGCACCGCCTGGGGAATGCGGCCGACCCGCCGCGCGTCGCCGATCATGAAAAGTCTGGAAAAGTGCGGCCGAAGCTGATCGGCCAGCGCCCGGTCGCTGCGCACGCCGACGGAAAGGACAACGGCATCGGCCTTTTCTTCGCGGCGCCGTCCATCGGCGATGTTTTCGAGAGTGATGCCGTCCGCTGAAATCCCTGTCAGCTTGTGGCTGGTAATGAAATCCGTGGAATACGCCTTCAGGCGAGGAAGAATATCGTCCACATGCTGCGCATGGACGCCCGCCGCAATCCGGTCCATCATTTCCACCACCAGAATGCGGTTGCCGTCTTCGGCCAGTTTCTCGGCCGTTTCCAGGCCGGTCATCCCCGATCCGATCACGGCGACCCGCCGATTTTGGAGCCGGACGGAGCCGTTCAGGATTTCAGTGACGGTGCAGACGTGCGGAAGCTCGACGCCCTTGACGGGCGGGATGACTGCTTTTGCTCCGGTGGCGACGATGACGGCATAGGGATCCAGAGCCTTCACGGATGCCGGCGCAGCTTCGACATGGCAACGAATCTCGGCCCCGTGTTGCAACGCGGCGCGCTCGAGGTCGGCGACGCACCAGTTGATCTTCTCCTTTTTGGGCGGCTTGTTGGCCAGTTGCAGCTGACCGCCGACGGCGGCGTTCTTTTCCAGAACGACGGGTTTGAACCCCCGCAGCCCCAGAATCCCGGCGGCGGAGAGTCCGGCCGGACCCGCGCCGATGACGACCACCACGCGGCCCGCTCCGTTCTTCTGCGGCTCGGCGGTCTCCCGCTCCCGCCCCAGCCGGGGGTTGACGGCGCACTCCAGCGTCTCGCCTTTGGCGGCATTGGTCAGAAAGGATTCAAAGCACCACAAGCAACTGATGCAGCGTCGGATATCCTGTGCACGCCCTTCGGCGGCTTTTCTGGTCCAGGCCGGATCCGCCAGGAGCGGGCGTCCCAGGCAAACAAAATCCTGACACCCTTCCCTGAGCTGCGCCTCGGCCTGTTCCGGACTTCGGATCACATTGGCGGCCAGGACGGGGATCTTCACCTGCTCCTTGACGGCCCGGGCCAGATCCTTACGCCATCCCGGCTCAAAGGAAGGAGGCTCCAGCCAGTAATTCATGGTTTCATAGCTGGCCGAAGAAACATCGATGGCGTCGACGCCGGCCTGTTCCAGGCGTTTTGCCATCTCCACGCCCTGATCCAGTTCTATGCCTTGGCCGGGCTTGCCGATGAAACGGTAGAACTCATCTACCGTCAGACGGACCACCACCGGAAAATCCGTCCCGCATAAACCGCGAATGCCGCTGACGACCTCCAGGATGAACCGCATGCGGTTATCAAGGGACCCTCCGTATTCGTCCGTCCGCCGGTTGGTATGGGGACTCAAAAACTGCTGGATGAGATAGCCGTGAGCGGCGTGCAATTCCACGCCGTCGCCCCCGGCCCGCTGAACGCGGCGGGCAGCCCGGATAAAATCCTGAATCAGGCCTCGGATTTCCCGCTTCGACAGGGCCCGCGTTTTCTGCCGGGAATACTCGCAGGCCACGGCGGAAGGCGCGACGACGGCGGGCACCAGTCCGGTTTGGGCGAACTTCTCCGCCGCCGGCACCAGTTTGAAGAAATACTTCCAGTATCCCGGCCAAAGACGGCCGATCCGCTCCATCAGAGGCCAGGATCCGACCATCAGGGAATTGCTCTGGCGGCCGGGGTGGTGCAGCTGGCAGAAAATTTTCGTGCCGTGGCGGTGAATCCGCTCCACCATGCGGGAAAAGGGTTGGATGTGCCGGTCGGACGTCATGGCCAGTTGGCGCGGCAGACCCGCGCCGTGATATTCATTGACGCGCGTGATGCCGGTGATCAGCAGTCCCAGGCCGTTTTTCGCCCGCTCTTCATAATAGGCGACGAGCTGCTCCGAAGGGGTTCCGTCGAAATTCGCCATCCCCACCTCCAGGGGAGGCAGAACCACCCGGTTTCGAAGCATCACGCGTCCGATCCGGCCTTCCGAAAAAAGAAGTTGATAGCGCATGCTCGCGTCCTTTCGGACCGTCTACAGCATTTCGATGGCCGTTGCGATGGAAACGCCTCCGCCACCGCACAGGGTGGCAAGGCCCAGCGTCTTTTTGCGCTTCTTCATCGCGTGAATGAGGGTCACCATGATCCGGTTGCCGGTTGCGCCGACCGGATGGCCCAGGCCGATTCCGGAGCCGTTTACGTTCGTAATCTCCCGGTTGATTTTCAGCTCTTTTTCACATCCCAGATACTGGGCGGCGAACGCTTCGTTCACCTCGATCAGTTCAAAGTCCTCCAGCTTCAGGCCGGAACGCTTCATCAGGCTGCGAACCGCGGGAACGGGGCTCAACCCCATGACGGACGGATCGCATCCGCCGTATCCGACCGCCTTGATTCTGGCCAGCGGCGTGAGGCCCAGTTCCTTCGCTTTCTCCATGGACATGATGACCGTGGCGCTGGCCGCGTCGTTCAGGCCGGAAGCATTGCCCGCCGTGACCTTTCCGGTTTTGGGGATGAAAGCCGGCGGAAGTTTGCTTAAGTCCTCCAGGGTAATGCCGGGCCGGAAGTGCTCATCTTTATCAAAAATCTTGGGCGGCTTACCTTTTTTCTGCGGAATCTCGATCGGAACGATTTCTTCGGCGAAATCCCCCTCTTTCGTCGCACGCTCCACGTTATTGTGGCTGCGCAGCGCGACCTCATCCATTTCTTCGCGGGAAATGCCGTACATCTGGGCGACAAATTCCGCGGTGTGCCCCATGATATAGGGCTTGCCTTTGTAAAGGTCGTAGGGCATCCCTCCGGCCAGAGGACTGTCCACGGGAGCGGGAAGAATTCTGGATCCGCACATCAGCCCCTCAATGAGCTGGTCGTCCAGCGTGCTGTTCTGCAGCCGGCAGCCCCAGCGTGCGCCGGGAACGGCATAGGCAATGCCCGACATGTGTTCGGCACCCCCGGCGAGGATCACATCCGCCAGACCGGCCTGAATCATGGCCATCCCGGAGATCGTGGCTTCCATGCCCGAGATGCACACCCGGTTGATCGTGACGGCAACCGCCGTATTCGGAACCCCCGCCTTCAGCGCCGCGATCCGGGTGAGGTTCAGTGAATTGTACGGCTCAAAACAATTCCCGAAACGGACGTCGTCGATCAGCTCCGGAGACACGCCGGACCGCCGGATGGCCTCTCTCATCGCAACGCTCGCAAGATCCACTACATGCAGATCTCTCAACGATCCGCCGAACGAACCGATTGCCGTCCGGCAGGCTGAAACAATAACTACATCCTTCATCATCTATTTCCCCCTGTATGCTTGATGGATTTGAATGATTTTTTCATTGGCTTTCCGCCAAAAGACGCTCGATGAAAAAAGGAGGAACCGTTACGGTTCCGGTTCCTCCTTGCATTGGATCTGTTTGAAATACGGTTAAACGGCAAAAGCTTCTTCGCTGATGTTCATCGCGCTCTGCTCGTCCTTCTGCAGGTTTTCCAGTTTGGCCGGCACCAGACCGGTGATGCGGTTGATGAAGAATTTTGCGCCTTCAATCTTGCCGGAATAGAAAGCTTTGTCCCGGTCGCTGGCGGCATTGGCCAGGCCTTTGACGGCGGCATTGGCCATCCAGATGTGGAGCCAGCCCGTGAGAGCGTCGGACAGACAGTTGAGGTAGTCGCATGCGCCGATCAGGGGAACGAAAGGCGTCGTCTTCATCATCTTGGCAAAGGCCATGGCGGTTCCCGCGCAGGCATTGAGCGCGCCCTCAACGATGGCGGCTTCGGCCTTGAGGCTGTCGTTGGCCTTGGCTTCGGCGACGGCGGCCTGGGTCAGGCCCAGGAGATTCATGAAATACAGGCCCTTCTTCATGCCGAGTTTGCGGCCCAGCAGGTCCATGGCCTGAATGCCGTTGGTGCCTTCATAGATGAGGTTGATCTTCTGGTCGCGCATCATCTGTTCGACCGGGTACTCCCGGCAGTAGCCATAGCCGCCGTAGGTCTGGACGGCATCCGAGCAGACTTCCATGCCCCGCTCGGTGCAGTAAGCCTTGACCATCGGCGTGAGCATTTCGATCATGCCGTGCCAGTATTCTTTGTCCTGCTCGTTGTTTTCCAGGCCGGCGTTGAATTCCCGGTCCATGGCGTAGTAGCACAGGAAAGCCAGTGCGCGGATCCCTTCCGTGATGCTCTTCTGCTTCAGGAGCATGCGGCGGACGTCCGGATGCTGAATGATCGGAACCGCCTTGGCATTCGGATCCTTCATGGCCATCGCGATGATGTTGGTCCCCTGAATCCGCTGCTTGGCATAGTCCAGCGCGTGCAGGTAAGCGGCCATCGCGAGCGATACGCCCATCATGCCCACACCCTGGCGCTCTTCATTCATCATCTGGAACATGATCTTCATGCCGTCGCGCTCCTCGCCCATGAGGTAGCCGATGCACTTGCCGTCGGTGCCGAAGTTCAGTGTGCAGGTGGCATTCCCGTGGATGCCCATTTTGCTTTCGATGTTGCCGCACTGTACATCGTTGGGTTCGCCCAGTTCGCCCTTCTCGTTGATGCGGATCTTGGGAACGATGAAAATGGAGATGCCCTTGGTGCCGGGAGGATCGCCTTCGATGCGGGCCAGAACCGGGTGGATGATGTTTTCGGCCAGATCATGGTCGCCGGCGGAGATAAAGCACTTGGTTCCGGTGATGGAGTAGGTGCCGTCGGCGTTCTTTTTGGCCGAGGTTTTCAGGATGCCTACGTCGGAGCCGGCGCCCGGCTCGGTCAGGCACATCGTTCCGGCCCAGACGCCGGTGTACATCTTTTCGAGAATGATGTCCCGCAGGGGATGCTGGAAGAAATCCTCCACCAGGCGCGCCGCGCCGTGGGTCAGACCGGGATACATGAGAAAGGCCTGATTGGCGGCCAGAAACATATTGGCGCAGGCCGCCCCGATGATAAACGGAAAAGCCTGGCCGCCGACTTCGGGCGAATCCGCCGTCGTCATCCAGCCGCCTTCGCAATAAAGCTTCCAGAGGCGGTGGTAGGCTTCCGGAGCATAAACCTTGCCGTCCTTGAAAACCGCTTCGACGGGTTTTCGATGGACTTCATCCGGATAGGTGGGCGCGATCTCGACCTCGGCGAATTTCTGCGCCTGGTCCAGCACCATGTTGCACATATCCACATCGTGATCGGCATAACGACCCTTGCCCAGGAGCGTTTCCCCGATGTTGAAAACTTCAAACAGCTGGAATTTGATATCCCTTTCGTCTACCCACAAACTTGCCATACAAACCTCCTTGTTTTCCTTTTATTTATGAACGAGTATTCGTTCCGGTTTCCCCTGAAGAGCGTGCGGAAAGGTTCTTCGACGCAGTTCATATGGCAATTGCGGGGAATTGTCAAGCATTCGGGAGCCCTTATTGTTCAAATGGATGTATTTTACGCTTCGACCTCGGCTTCAACCTTCTGGAGCACCTCCACCCCGTTTTGGTTGACCACCTTCAGATCAATTGTGGCGCGTCCCGACCGCACATCCGTCACAGTCCCCTGGACCGAAATCGTATCTTCCATCATCACGGGTGCGCTGAACCGGCATTTGAGCTTCTTGAGTTTGCCGGGATCGCCGGCCCAGTCGGTGACGGTTTTGGACGCAAATGCAAGAGTGCATAATCCCTGAAGAATCGCCCCCCCCAGCCCGACCATCCTCCCGAATTCGGGATCGATGTGAATCGGATTGAAATCGCCGGATGCCCCGGCATAGTAAATGGGCCTGTATTTATCGACCTTCTCGCTTCCGCTGAAGGTTTGTCCTTTTTCAATGGCCATGGCGTGCCTCCTACTTTCTGACGACAAAGGTGTAAATTCCACGGCAGACTTCCCGGCCGTGCTGATTTCTGGACCGAACTTCAACGGCGATGATGTCCAGCTTTTCCTTGTTCTGAATGTTCACAATCTTTGCGCCGGTGGTGATGGAATCTCCCGTCTTCACCACCTCAAAAAACTCCAGTTCCTGCTCGCCGTGGACCAGCATCGCCATGTTCAGGTTCAGGTCCTTGTCGTTGAACACCGGCTCGATCAGGTAGGCGCCATAGACCACCGCGAAGGTGGGCGGGGCGATGATCGCGCCGTACTTCGATTTTGCGGCGAAATCGTCGTCCAGATAATGCGGATCGAAATTCTTGATCGCTTTCGCATACTCTTTGATTTTCTCCTTGCCCACCTCATAGGTATAGGATGGGTAGGTCTTGCCGATGAATTTTGTGTCGATGGCCATAGGTCTTTCTCCTTATAGCGTCATGTCTCCGGTTGAAATGCGCGCACCTTCGTCGGAACGGCTAGGCCGCGTATCTCCGGATCAGGTCTTTGGCAATCAGAATGCGCTGAATCTCCGAAGCCCCCTCGCCGATTTCGCCCAGTCGTGCGTCTCGGTAGAGGCGTTCCACAGGGTATTCCTTCATGTAGCCGTAGCCCCCATGGATCTGAACGGCCAGATCGGAGACCTGCTTGCCGGTCTCGGAAGCCCAGAGTTTGGCTACGGAAGCCAGCACCGCCGCCTCGGGATGGTTGGTCTGCTTGGCCCACGCGGCCTGGTAAATGAGGAGTCTCGCCGTATCGGACATGATCAGCATATCGGCCAGTTTGAAGGAAATGTCCTGAAAGCGGTTGATCGGCTTGCCGAAAACGATCCGCTCCTTGGAATACTTATTGGCCAGCTCCAGGCATTTGGACGCGATGCCCAGACAAACGGTCGCCATGCCGATCCGTCCGTATTCCAGCGTCATCATCGCCTGAATGAAACCGCTGCCCACCGTGCCCAACACGGCGCTGTCCGGCACTTCGCAGTCCTCGAGGATCAGTTCGGCGGTCGGGGAGCCGCGGAAACCCATTTTGTCGAAAGGCTTGCCCGCCCTGAACCCTTTGGCGCCCTTCTCCACCAGGAAGCAGGTCACGCCGGCCCCCGGCCCCTTTGCCCGGTCATTGTAGGCAAAGACCAGCGCCACATCGGCGATGGTGGCATTGGTGATGAACGTTTTCGTTCCGTTGAGAATCCAACCGTTCCCGTCTTTCACGGCGGTCGTCTTGATGGACGCGGCGTCGGAACCGGCTTCCGGTTCCGTGAGGCCGAAGCAGCCGATGATTTCCCCTTTGATAATGCCGGGAAGATATTTTTTCTTCTGCTCTTCGCTGCCGAACAGGCGGAGCGGCATGCCAAAAAGCCCGCTGGAGGCGCCGCAGGATAAAAAGGTGGACGCGCAGGCGCTGGCGACCGCTTCCCCCGCAATGGCCTGGCTGATCAGGTCGAGATTCGTTCCGCCGTAAGCCTCCTCGTGTCCGATGCCGAGATAGCCGATGCCGGCCATCTTCTTGATATTTTCCTTGATCAGCCCGGGGACTTCTTCATGGGGCGCTTCATCCAGCAGCGCGGCGCGCGGCTCGATTTCCTTCGTGCAAAACTTCGTGAAATGATCCTTCATCGACAACTGTTCCGGTGTAAAATCATAGTTCATGGCATTTTCTCCTTGGATGGGTGTCTGATTATTCTGCTTCCGGCCCCCGGCTACATAAAACTCAGGATGCGGGAGATGATGAATTTCTGCATTTCCGATGTCCCTCCGCCGATCTGCGCCAGCTTTACATCCCTCAGGAACCGCTCGATCGGATATTCGTGGATGAACCCGTAGCCGCCGAAGATCTGGACCGCGTCGCTCGCGGCTTTGATGCCGTAATCGCCGACGATGGATTTGGCGATGGACGTATGCAAATGATTCAAAGGCTTGCCGGAATCCTTGTCGTGAGCTACGCGGTAAACGACCATTTTCGCGGCCTCTTTGATCATCTTGATGTCCGCCAGTTTGTGCTGGATCGCCTGGAAGGCGTTGATCGGCTTGCCGAACTGCACCCGTTCCTGGGAGTATTTGGTGCAGACCTCGATGGCGAACTCGAGAGCGCCGACGAAAGGAGCCAGAAGGGAGCTGCGGTCCCAGGACAGGGTCTCATGAGTGTATTCAAATCCTCTGCCGACCTCGCCCAGCAGGTTTTCTTCCGGAACTTCGCAGTTGTCCAGAATCACTTCGGAAGTGGCGGATGCCCTGACGCCCATCTTGTGGAACGGCGCGCCGGTGGAGAATCCGGGAAAGCCTCTCTCCACGATGAAAGCGGTGATTCCCTTGTGCTTGAGGGCCTTGTCCACCGTGGCATACACAACGCAAACGTCGCAAACCGGCGCATTGGTGATGAAGGTTTTCGTCCCGTTGAGAATCCACTTGCCGTCTTTTTTGACCGCCGTGGTCGTGATGGACGCGGCGTCCGAACCGGCGCCCGGCTCCGTCAGTCCCATGCACCCGATCCATTCGCCGCCGGCCAGTTTCGGAACATACTTTTTCAGCTGTTCGGGCGAGCCGTGCTTGAAGATCGTGTCCGTGCACAGGTAGGTATGGGCGCCCAGGGCGAGCAGATGCCCCTGATCGACGCCGGCGTGCCCCAGGGCTTCGCCGGCCAGGCAGCAGGTCTCGACGCTGGCGCCCGATCCGCCCAGTTCTTCCGGAAACGGAAGGCCCAGGATTCCCATCTCACCAAGCTTCCGCCACACCTCCATGGAGAACTCGCTTTTGAGATCCGCCTCTTCGACCAGTGGCACAATTTCCTTTTTGGCAAACTTATAGACCGAATCTCTGAACATCAATTGCTCTTGTGTAAAACCGAATTCCATGAATGCCTCCTTTAATGCATTATTTTCCGTTGACGATTTTGGAGAGGATCTGCTCCTTGATCTTCTCCTTGATCTCGCTGTAATTGAACGCCTCGCTGTCAATCGCATACTGGATAATGGTTCCCTCGATGAGGGCGATAATAATGACGGACGTCAGTTTCACGTCCTCGACCGTGAAGACGCCTTTGGCCACGCCTTCCTGAATAATCGCCGCAATCTCATCGCGATAACTCTGGAAAAGCCTGACATTCGCCTGGCGAATCTTGGCATCATGATTGATCTGCGCCCAGAAATCGATGAGCACGTAAAAATACGCCTTTTCCCGGTCCACCAGCGCGAAGGCTTCTTCACAGAAGGCCGCCAGTTTGTCCCTGGGCTCGGTGAGTTCCCCGAGCGCCCTTTTAAGACTGTCTCGCAGATTGGCGTTCATCTCCTTGAGCAGTTTGAAAAGCAGGTCTTCCTTGTTTTTGAAGTAGTAGTGGACCAGCCCCGTGGACAGGCCGGCTTCCTCGGCAATATCCTTGATCGTGAAATCGTTGTACCCCTTCTGCGCTACCACCTTGTAAGCCGCCGCCGTCAGCTGGGCGCGTCTCATATTCAATAAATCGTGTTTGTTTCGTTCGTTCATCTTTTCAGCAACGCTTTCCCGGCAGGTTGTTGCGCTTCGCAGCGTCTCAACTCCGCCGTGCTTTCAGCACCCGGATTCCCGCTCCGTCCAGCATTTCCTCCTGCCCGGCCCACTGTGCATCGGGGATCCACCGGTCATAGGCCTCCGGTGTATAGTGCAGCCGGTAGTGTTTTTCTTCAAAAGGCCGTGTTCCTCCCATGATCAGAGCTTTTCCCTTCACCCGCTCCACCGCTTTCGGATCCAGAAGAATAAAGCCGACATCGTCATACTCAAAACGGTCCCTGTGCTCTTCCAGAATCCCGGAAATCGCTTCGCCGATGCCGTCCAGCCCGACTCTTTCGAGAAGGCCGCGCGCGGAGCCGTCGGTCGACCGGCGCAGATAGAAGCGCCACACGTCATCGAAACCGTCCGTGGAAAGAAGCACCCGGCGGCTGGGGTCCGATACCCGGTGCTCCGCCACATCCACAATCTGCCTGCTTCTTCCCGCAAAATCCATGTTGCGCCCCGTCTGAAAACGAATCTTTCCTGTCAGGCCGTCCATCACCGTTACCACGCTGTCACCCCCGTTCGCGATGATCAGAAAAACATCCTCTCCTTCACGGCGAAGGGCGACGGCGCTGAAGGTCGTCTTATGCTGGTACTTCTGGCCGTCATAGACCCCGGTGTTCATCATGTCCTTCCAATCCCGGGCCGTTTCCGGGGAACCAAAACGAGAAAGCCTCTCCGACAGCCGCTGCAGAAGGTCCCGGGACGCCCAGGGGAAGCGCTCCGTGCCGTCCGCCACGGCGAAGACCAGGTGTTCAAAATCAAAGTAAAGGCAGTCCCCGTTGCCGTAGCCGCTGCGGATTTTATCGCTGCCGGTGCTGATTCCTCCGCACAGAGCCCCCGGCATCTTCAAGATCCGCCTGAATGGATTGATTGCAACCGTCGGCGACTCCTTTGTGGTCATCAGTCGATGACTTTAAAATACTCAATATCCCGGATACTGCCCTTACGCTCCCTGGCAAATACCGGCTCCACCCGGGCGCCGATCTTGATCTTCGATTCATCCTCAATGTTGATGTAGTGCTGAAACAGGGTGTCGGCGCCGTCAAACCGGATAAACCCGTAGCCGTAGGGGACCGGCTTCTGCGCGCCGGTTTCCGGGTCGATAAACGCGTAGCGAAGAATGGTAAAGGTGCCGATGACCCCTTTCGGCCCCACTTCGACCCAGTCCTTCATCTGGACGAAGCAATCTCCGCAAACGCCGCGCGGCGGAATATATACTTTCCCGCATTGGGGGCACTTGATCCCCAGAAACCGCCCGTGGTCCCGAATCTCCGCAAAAAACTTGCTTCCGTGCATGCCCACGGAATACGCGAAGGGCTGCACCGCGTCGCCCGATTCGATAATGATGTTTTCTTTTTCCGCCATGCTGGTTCCTCCTTGTGGCATCAGGCCGGTTTTTTCTTTCCGTGCAGAATCATATCGGTCCACCAGCAGCCGCCGAAGCCGCTGCTGAAGGCAAAGTTGACGTCCGGAACCTGCCGGCCTTCGGCTTTGCCCATCACCTGCATGGCCGCTTCCGCGCACCGGATCAGGCCGGTCGCCCCGATGGGGTTGCAGGAGATGACGCCGCCGGACGGGTTGATCGGCAGTTCGCCGCCCATATCGGTGTTGCCGTCCCAGATATACCGCGGCGCTTCGCCCGGTCCCACCAGTCCCATGTCCTCGATCCAGATCAAACCGCCGAACGAATAGGGCTGGTAGAGCTCGATGACGTCCAGCTCCTTGCGCGGCTCTTTAATGCCCGCCTTTTTCCAGAGTTCCTGCGATCCCTCGCGCATGCTGGTCAGGCGGCCGTAATCGGCATCGCCCAGGTAACTGTAGGAATGCCGCGCCGCCGTGCCCCAGATCCAGTCCGGTTTCGGGCAGATCTTTTCCGCGACGTCTTCACTGGCCATAATGACCGCGCACGCTCCGTCCGACCGGGGGCAAACGTCCAAAAGATGGATCGGGTCCGCGAGCATCGGCGAGGCCAGCACTTCTTCAAGACTGACCTCCTTGCGAAGCTGTGCGTGCGGGTTGTTCATCGCATGCTTCCGGTCGCGCACGCTCACCCGGGCGCCGTCGCGGTCCGTCGCTCCGTAGCGGGCCATGTAAGCCTGCGCCTCCGCCGCCAGTCCGGAGATCGCGCCGGCGAACACCAGGCGGTCCCAGATGGGGTCAAAAGCCGTGGTGATTGCGCCGGTTGTGTCCGATTCGGAGTTCTTTTCCCAGCCGATGATCAGAACACGGTCGAACATTCCCGAACCGACCAGATGGTATCCGCCGATGGCGACGGTGCATCCGGTGGTTCCGCCGGTGGTCAGCTTGATAATGGGCTTCATCGTCCCGCCGGAGCCGTCCACGCTCCAGCAGTCCACATAGTTGATCCCCTCAAAATGATCCATATTCCCGATGACGATGGCGTCGATGTCCTTCAGCTTCAAGTCGGCGTCCGCCAGCGCACGGGCAACGGCCTCATGGATCAGCTCCTGTCCGTTGACGTCGGGGCGATGGCTCTTATGGAAGGTCTGTCCGGTTCCTACAATTGCAACTCGTTTCGCCATGGTTTATCCTCCTACTTGTCCTTGTCCAGAATCCACACACAGTGGGACTGGCCGCCCAGCCCGTTGACACCCTGCACCAGGCCGGTTTTCGCTTTTTTCACCTGAAAACCGCCCGCGTCTCCCCGAATCTGCCGGACCACCGCGGCCATGCTGTAAAGGCCGGCGGCGATGACGGGATGCCCGGAAAGCAGTCCGCCGGAGGCGTTCACCGGCAGCGGGCCGTCGAGGTTGAACACTCCCCGCTCCAGCTGTTTTCCCGCCGCCGCGTCGTCGGCGAGCCCCATTTCCTCCAGCCACAGGAGCTCCTGGTAGGTAAACGCGTCGCAAACTTCCGCGACATCGATTTCTTTTTTCGGGTCGTGGACGCCGGCCATCGCGTAAGCCTTCCTGGCCGCCTGGGCAAGCGAGCGGGCGCGGGAGAGGTCCCGGTCTCCGAAAAAGAAACTGTCCGCACAGAAGGACACGCCGCGCACCCAGACCGGCTTCTGACGGAACTTCTCCGCCACCGATTCGTGGGCGATGATGACCGCCGCGCAGCCGTCGGAAACGGGAGAGCAGTCCAGCTTGTGAAGCGGATCCGCGATCATTTCAGATTTCAGAACATCCTCGACGGTGATTTTCATGGGAAGCTGCGCCAGCGGGTTTTTCAGCGCGTTGCCGTGGTTCTTCACGGACACCAGGGCCAACTGTTCCGCGGTTGTCTTGGTTCGGTGCATGTAGGAGCGGGCCTGCATCGCGCAGGCGGTGATCATGTCCATGCCCAGGCTCCGCTCGTAGATGGGATCAAAGGCTGCGTTGGTAATGAGACTCGACACGCTCTCGGAGCCTTTCGTATGTCCCGTCACCAGCGTGGTTCGGTAGGAACCGGAAAGAGCCCTCGTCATTCCGTAAAAAGCGCCGTAGGTGCCGTCGCCCTCTACACAGGAGATATTTTTGTGGGCTGCGCCGCTGGCGTCTCCCACGGCCATGCAGGAAATCGTCCGGCCGTCCCAGAAGTCGCTGGAGGTGGTCACCACGTTGTCGATGTCGTCGAGGGTCATCCCCGCGTCGGTGAGGGCCTTGTTCACAGCCTCCCACGCCATATCGGCAAAGGTCTGGCTGATCTTTCTTTTTTCAATTTTCGTCATTCCGACGCCGATGATCGCTGCTCTGTCCATAGCTGTGGCTCCTTCCCTATTGAATCGGTTTGAAATGCGAAATGTCGCGGATGGTTCCTTTGCGCGCCTCGGAGTACACCGCCCGGACGCGCATGCCGATGCTGACGTCCTCGGGCCTGACGCCGTCCAGATAATGCAGCAGGGCGGTATCGGCGCCGTCGAGTTGAATCAGCCCCCAGATCACCGGAACCTTCTTATCCGCGGGAACGGCGGCGAACGCCCGCCGCGCAACGGCAAACGACCGAACGGTCCCTTCATCGGACACCTTCACCCATTCCATGTTCTCGGTGAAGCAGCGCGGACAAATCTTGCGCGGAGGAAGCCATACCGTTCCGCAGTCGCCGCATTTGGTCGCGATGATTTGCTTTTCATCGCGCAGCGTCACAAAAAACCGGGTCGCCGTATCTCCCGCCCACCAGGAATAGGGCACATTGATCTGGCTTCGGTAAACCATCGGCTCAATGCCTTGAAATTGATCGGACATGATTTTTCTCCTATGGGTTGCGCCACCCCCGCGGACGCCGCGGGAGGAGCAGATAAATTGGCCTATCTTCCTATGATATACCGATGCGGATCCACTTCCTCGCGAAGAATCCGCAGTTCATTTTCATGGGGCGGCTCCGTCTCCGTGATCCGGTCGGCCCAGAGAAGTTCAAAGCCGCAGTTGTCCTGGATATCCGTCCGGTTGTATCCGGGGTTGATGTTCAGCACCTTCATCCGCTTGGACGTGTCGTCAAAGCCCATGATCGCCATATTGGTGATGATCCGGTAGGGGCCGGTCCCCTTGGGAAGCCCCGCCTCATAGCGCGAATTCCCGCCGGTCAGGTACCCCGGAGAAGTGATGAAATCGATCTTGTCCGTGAAGCGCTTGGAATCCTGCGGCGTCATCACCATGGTCCGCCAGCACAGGGAGGCCAGATCGTTGGCGCCGCCGGACCCCGGAAACCGGACTTTCGGCTTCGCGTGATTGGTGCCGATCATGGTGGAATTGATGTTCCCGTACATGTCGATCTGCGCGCCGCCCAGAAAGGTGTAATCCACCATGCCGCGCTGACAGGTCTCCATGATATCCGGCATGGAGCTGGCCAGAATGGCTTTGTGAAACGTCCGCGAGTCCCCCACGGAGATCGGCATGGACGGCAGAATCGGCGCGACGCCGCCGGCTTCAAACATGATGGTGAGATTGGGCGAATGCGTTTTTTGCGACAACATCGCCGCGGCGCAGGGCGCTCCCGTTCCCACGACGACCGTGGCGCCGTTTTCCAAATTTCGCGCGGCCACGCAGATCATCAGTTCCATTGCATTGTAATCCGCCATATTGCTCCTCCTTATCGATTATGCGTCAGATGCTCGATGGCGCGCAGCTTCAGCATTCTCGCGATGCCCCCGTTGAGCTCCAGGTATTCATAGAAATTCTTCGTGTCCAGAATCTGCTGCTTGAAAAATTTTCTGAACTCTTCAGGATCCCGCTCGATTTTGAGCCACTGCCGGATATGCTCCTCGTCGGAAAAATATTCGTAGGGCATATTTCCGGGATAGCTTCCATAGGGCACTTCCACGACCGCATCCACACACCAGAACGGAATGAAGGTAGCCGTCGGCTGCCGCCGTATTTCATCATTGGAGATAATTCTCTCGGTGGTGATCACCACGCGTTTGGACGCTTTGGCCAGGTCCTGGTCCGACACGGTCGATCCAAAAACATGCGCGTTTCCATAAACATCACACTCATGCACATGGATGGCTGCAAAATCCGGATACAGGGCCGGGAAAGCGACAAACTTCTGATTCGTGAAGGGGCAGAGGATCTCCTTGGCCGCGCTGTATTTGAACGTATCGGTTCCCATGATGTTGCGCGCCGGAAGAAAGGAAAGCCCCATAGCCGCCGCTTTGATCCGCCAGGAAAGGGTTGCGTTCGTCCATTCCGTAAGCTTGATTTTCCCGCTTTCCACCGCGCGGCGCGCGTTAGGGGAAAGGCCGCGCGCCTCCAAACCGATGATGTAGGCGATATCCAGTCGGTCAATGCATTCCCCGCCGACCAGAATCTGCATGTCGTGCGTGGCGGTATGGCCGGCAAACGCCAGATTTTTCTTGCCCTGGCGGGCGATTTCATGCAACACCGCCGTCGGAATGCGATTGGCGCCGAATCCGCCGATGGCGATATAGTCGCCGTCTTTGACCAGCCTTTTCACCGCTTCGTCCACTGTGGTGACTTTGTTGACCATGGCGCGTGATTTATTGCGGAAAAACTCCCTCGCCTTGTCCGCGTCCGGATCGGAGAAAAGTTGATTCTGTCCCTGCTTCAATTCGACTTCTTTATTCATCGTTCTCCACCTTCATGACTAAGGTTTTTAATCACCGTCCTTCGGCTTACGCCCGGGACTGCTTTTGCCCGTAAAGCTCATCGACTGCTTCTTTCCCGTACATCTCGCTAATCAGATCCTGATACTTCTCGTTAATCACCTTGCGTTTCAGTTTGAGCGTTGCCGTCAGTTCGCCGCCTTCCTGGGAAAAATCCGTCTTGATGATCCGGTAATCCTTGATGGTTTCATATTTGGCCAGATGGGTGTTGCGCTCCTCGACATGTTTCCTGACGATCGCCAGGAAGCGGTCATTGTCCAGCAGGTCCGCCGGTTTCTGATAGGGGATGTTCTCATCGTCGGCGATCATCGCGGCAATATCCAGATCGATGTTGCACAATCCGGTCAGATATTTTTTCCCTTCCCCGATCACGATAAACTGGGTAAACAGCGGATCGGACTTGAACAGCCCTTCGATCATCTGCGGAGCGATGTTTTTGCCGCCGGAGGTGATGAGGAGATCCTTCTTGCGGTCCGTAATCACGAGATTGCCTTCCTCATCGAACTTCCCGATGTCGCCCGACATAAAATATCCGTCCGGCGTGAAAACGGCGCTGGTTTCCTCAGGCAGCTTCCAGTATCCCTTCATCACATTGCCGCCTTTAATCAGAATCTCTCCGTCTTCGGCGATCTTGATATCCTGTCCGGGCATCGGCTTGCCGGTCGTGCCGATGCGGAAATCGGCCAGGGACTGGATGGACGCCGGAGCCGTGGTTTCGGTCATGCCGTATCCCTGAATGACCGTAATTCCGGCGGCGTTGAAAAACCGAATAATCTCCGGCGCCGTGGGCGCGCCGGCGGCCGTCATCCATTTCAGCCGCCCGCCCAGCTTCTGCTGGAGCTTTTTGAAGATGACGGCATAGGCGATTTTGTATTTCAATTTCAGCCCGAGCGGAATGGGTTTGTGATTCTCGCGAAGTTCGCTGATCCGGCTACCGACGGACTGACCCCAATGGAACACCTTCTGCTTGAAGGGGGACTGTTCTTTCACCTGGGTGATGATCTTCTGATAAACTTTTTCGCACACGCGCGGAACGGCCAGAATCATGGTCGGCCGCTTCTCTTCGAAGTCCGCCAGCAGCGTGTCGATCGACTGGGCATAGGAGACGGTAATCCCGCGGTGCATGGCGTAGAAATGGCCGGGAATTCGCTGAAACACATGGGAAAGGGGAAGAAAGGCCACCAGAACATCCTGATCGTCGGCAAACGGAGGCTGGACCGCGTCCAGGGATTTCACGATCCAGAAAACGTTTCCGTGGCTGATCATGGCGCCCTTGGGCAAACCGGTCGTGCCGGAGGTATATACCAGAGTGGCCAGATCATCGACCGTCACTTCCTGCGAGAGTTTCTCAAAGAGAGATGGGTCTTCGGCATGCTTTTTTCTTCCCAGTTCCGTCAGCGCCGCAAAGCTCATGACGGCGGGATGCCCCTGGGCATCCTTTTCCTCCATCACGACGATCTTTTCAACACCGGGGCAGCGGTCGATGACGGCCAGCACTTTTTTGAGCTGGCCGCGGTCTTCCGTCACGATGATTTTCGATTCGGAATTGTTGAGGATGTACTCGATTTCCTCGGCCGTCAGGGTCGGATAGATCGGGATCACGCAGGCGCCGATGCCCAGCGCGCCCATGTCGGTGTAGATCCATTCCAGCCGGTTTTCGGAAAGAATGGACACCATATCCCCTTTTCGGATACCCAGGGCATACAGCCCCATGCCGACGGCGCGCGACCGCTCGTAGTATTCGTTCCAAGTGGCGGTGTGCCACACCCCGTTCATCTTTTTTTCAACGGCAAGACGGTTTTTATATTTTTGAACGCGGTTCCTAAAAACATCGTTCATCGTTTTTTCTGCGATTTCCATTGCGCGTCCTCCGAATCGATCCCGGGCGGTTCGCCGCAGGCGCCCTTATCCGGCATCCGCAGCGAACCGCCCGTCGTTTATCGCTTCCTGAGTCCCATGATCAGGCGCGCTTCATCGGTCGTCGCCACCGGGCGTCCCAGGCAGTTGGCGATGTTCACCGCCACCTCCACCTGCTCGTAGCTCCCCTTGGCCAGCTCTCCGTTGGGCATCCGGATGTTGTCCTCCAGACCGACCCTCATGTGTCCGCCGAGGATGCAGGACTGCATGATGCAGGGATACTGATCCGTCCCGACGCCGCAGGTGGTGAAGTTTGCTTTCGGGGGAAGTGCATTCATCATGGCAATGAAGGCTTCGGTCCGGAACTGCTGACCGCCGGCGACACCCCACACGAAATTGAAGTTCATCGGGTCGCTGAAGATGCCCTGCTTGCCGATCATCAGGGTATTGTCCAGACCGCCCATGTCGTAGCATTCGATTTCCGGCTTCACGCCGTTTTCTTCCATGGCTTTGGCGAAATCCTGCAGCATGGTGAAGGTGTTCTCAAAGACGTAATCAATGAAGATCTTGCCTGTTTTGCGGTCAACAATGCCGAAATTCATTGTATTGGTGTTCAGCGAAGCCATGTCGGGTTTGACGTAGACGATCTGGGAGATCCGCTGCTCGGCGGTCTTGCCCATGCCGACGGCGGAGCTCAGGCAGACGATGAGTTCCGGACACTTATCCTTGATGGCGTCATAGGTCGCCTTGATCCTCGCGTGGTCATGGGTGGCCATTCCTCCGTCTTCCCGGGCATGCACGTGCACCATCGCCGCGCCGGCCTTCCAGCACTTGTAGGCTTCTTCCGCGAATTCCTCCGGTTTGTAAGGTACGGCCGGGTTCTGATTTCTCATGGTCGCGGCGCCGGTCAGCGCCGCGGTGATGATAACGGGCTTGGACATATCGGGTTTCCCTCCTTTTCTTTTGGCGGTTTCCTCCGGCTCCTCCGTTGGAACCCATTGTTTTCTTCTCTTGTTCACCTCGTGAATCGACGCCTTTTCAGCCGCGGGTTTGAAGTGATCAATATCGAGAATGGTATTGGTCGTTTCTTTCGCGAATACCGCCTCGACCTTCATCCCGATAGTAACGTCTTCGATTTTGCACTCCTCCAGAATGTGCGCAAACGGTGTGCCGGCCCCCTCCAGATGAATGAGGGCCAGTACAAACGGCGCTTTTCTCGGCAGATGCTTGTCGTCATAACGCACGACCGTGAAATTCTTCACCGTGCCGGTGCTTCCCAGTTCGACCCACGCGTCGCGAATATCGGTAAAGTCCACGTCGCAAACCTGCCGCGGCGGCACATAGACCGTATTGCAGGTAGGGCATTTCACTCCCATGATTTTCTTCTGATCCCGGAGGGTCGTAATGAATTTGCTGCCCACCCGGCCGGCAAAGTATGAATAAGGGAGCGCCATTTTGCCTTCGATCTGATAGCTGTCTTCGACTCCTGCCGTCTTTTTGGTTGTCATATCGCGTCTCCTTACTCGTCAATCTCGAAATATTTAATGTCCCAGATGTCTCCAATCCGTTTTTCCTCCCAGACGGGGCGGACGCGGGTCCCCTTCTTTTCATTCCAGCCCCTCTGAATCTTTTCGATCTGATCCTTCCGGATAAAGTGCGGCAGGGTCTCGTTGCCCTTGCAGCCGTCCAGACGGATAAAGATGGATCCATACGGGGTTTCCCGGGCCACGCCGGTCAGCGGATCCGGCATGGCGTAATAGACCACATCCATGTATCGAACTTCCCCCTTGGGCCCGACTTCCACAAACTCACCGGCGCGCACGCGGCATTCCGCGCACACTTCCCGCGGCGGCAGTTGCAGCCGGCCGCACTCGGGGCACCGGTTCGCGAATATTTTCTTGTCTTTCAGCCCCTTGAGAAACTTGCCCATGATGGGGCCGGTTGAAAACTTTTGTTCCAGCGAGATGGTCTTTTTGAGCACCAGCAGTTCCTGTTCCTGAACAGCGCCCGCCATGGGGTCTTTGTATTTCTCAAACAGGATCGGCCATTTCGACGCCATCATGTTGATGTCGCCCTTCGCGGACGCTTTTCCCGCCGCCAGAATGCTCTGCGCGTCGATCTTGCCCAGAATGAAATCAACATAATCTTTGGCATCGTTGAATTCCAGCGTGACCGTCGGCTTGCCTTCAATCGTTTCCGTAACCGTGCAGACCTTATCCTTAATAAAAACGGTCCACTGGCCGCCATCCGGTCCGCCAAGATCGAACCCAAAGGAAGCTTCGAGCCCCTCGGCTTCCTGGGCCTTGAACCGGGGCACAATGGTGGCAAACATGTCCGCGAGATATTCTTTGGTCGTCATCTCCTTTTTGGCGAGGACGAATTTACGGAAAAGCTTTCCGGTCTTTCCGAAGGCGCCCATGTCGCCTTCCACCTTAAATTTGCCGCTCATAAAGGCGTTGGTCGCATCGACCTTGCCCGTGTTGACCCCGACGAAGGTCTCGCCGTCGGCCGACATGGTTGCGATGCAACCGGATAATTGATCCGTCTTTTCGAGCGTCATCGCATTGTTCTTTACCGTCAGCTTCCATTTGCCCTCTCCGGCAATGTCATAGCCGAAAACCGCATCGACATCCTTGGCGCCTTCGGGGCGGAACCGGTCTTTCATCGTATTGAAGATATCTTCTACCTTTACTCCCCAGTATTCTGCCATGATCGTCCTCCTACCAGTTAAGTTCCTTTTCGAGCATTGTCAGCACCGTCCACATGGTGCCGCCGAACCCTGACGCAAGAGCGTGATTGACCGGGGTCGGGATCTGATGCGGGCCCGCATTGCCGCGCACCTGCAGGGCCGCCTCGGCCACCCGAATCAGGGCCGTCGCGCCGATCGGGTTGGATCCGATCACGCCGCCGGACGGATTAATGGGCATCTTGCCGCCGATCATGATCTCCTTGTCCTCGATGAGTCTGAGGTGCTCGTCCCCCTGCAGATTGAAGAAGTCCCGAATCCAGTCGATGGCCCACCAGGTCGCCGGATCATACATTTCGAACACGTCAAAATAATTCAAAGGGTCCTTAATGCCGTTGCGTTTGAAAAGCTGCTCGGCCGCGAATTTGTGCGTCTTGAGCACCGGATACTTCCGGTCATAGCCGAAGATCGTAAAGTTCTCTTCCTTGTGGACGGTGATATGGTCGCGGATCCAGACCGGGGTTTTGGACAGCTCTTTCGCTTTTTTCTCACACGCGTAGATCACGCAGCAGGCTCCGTCCGACTGGGAGCACATCTCGATGAGCTTCAGTTCGCCGACGAGCTTCGGTGAAGTCCGGATCAGATCGTCGATCTGACTGAAGTCCAGGCCAAACGCCCGGTGGGCGTTGGGGTTGAGGCTTGCGTGCTTGTCCATGATGATCCGGTACATGAGCGATGCGCGGTCCGCCCTCTCCAGGCCGAATTCCCGCTCCACGTCGTAGGCTGAGGATCCGGTAAGCGCTCCGGCCTGGATTTTTCTAAACCAGAGGGGGCAGGCCATGTTGGTGATGCCGCCCGTGGTATGGCCTTCCTGAAGCTTTTCAAAACCGATAGCCATGACGATGTCGTACATTCCCGACGCCACCAGATTATCCGACGCGCAGGAAAGGGTGGCCCCGACCGTCCCGCCGGTGGTGATCCGGATCGAGTCCTTGCCGTAGGCGCCGGTTCCGAGCACGTGCCAGAGATCCGGCGAGTGGACCATCTCAAAAAGCTCCATATTGCCATGAACGACGCAGTCAATGTCTTTCATGGTCAGGTTCGCATCTTTCAGGGCCAGGCTGACCGCTTCATGGATCAATTCAGGCTGGTTGACATCCTCGCGATGACTGGAATGCTTCGTCTGTCCGATGCCGATAATTCCAACATTTCTGTTTTTCTTATGTGCCATGATTCAACCTCCCTACGCTTCCATGACGATGACGGCCTGATGCTGCCCGGCCCCGCCGGTCGCCGCCTGGGCCACTGCCCGTTTTGCACCTTTGACCTGCCTCTCGCCCGCCTGTTTCGACAACTGGTAGTAACATTCAATAGCCCTGGCCGCGCCTCCCAGGAGAAGCGGATTTCCGTTGAGCTGTCCGCCGGACAGGTTCACATTGAACTCGTCCATGCCGCCATCGTCGATCCACCGGCCTCCCCCGCCTTCTTCGGCAATGCCGACGCCTTCGGCCCACATCGGAAGCTGATACGCGGCATGATCGCTCAGTTCAAAAACCTGAACGTCTTTTCGGGGATCTTTGATGCCGGCCATGGCGTATGCCCGCTTGGCGGCGTTTTTGAGCGAAAAATTCGAAGTGATGTCCCGGTCGCCGAGAAAATACCGGTCCATGCAGCTGCCGTAGCCGGTGATCCATACGGGTTTTTTGGTGAACTCCTTGGCCCGCTTTTCACTGCACAGAAGCATCCCGTAGGCCCAGTCGGTGACCGGATAGATGTGCATTTCCCGAAGCGGGTCCGAATACATCGGGGAATTCAGCACGTCTTTTTCACTGACGATTTTGTTTTCACGGCCATAGGGATTTTTTTTGCCGTTGGCTCTGGAACGGACCACGATTTTCGCCAAATGCTCGTCCGACACCTTCGATTTTTCCATGTAGGATCGGGCTTGCAGCGCGTCCACGTTGTGGTAGTCCATGCCCAGCGGTCTGCAATAGAAGGGATCATAGGCAAGATTGGAAATCATCCTGCGGCTTTCCCCCTGCGATTCCTTGCAGTGGCCCATGAAAAGAATCAGGTCGTCATGGCCGGAGAGGATGCAGGCCATGGCGTATCCGAGGCCGTTGATGCTTTCCTGGGCCATCTTTTCCTCGCCTCGAAAGTGCGCCCCGACGACATCCGTAATTCCGTTGTCGGATATGGTCCGGGCGTCGAACACGTCGTCGGAGCAGGTAATGATCGTCCGGATGCCCTTGTCCATGTCGAACGTCACCTTCGTCTGCTCGATGATCGGTTCGAAACATTCGAGCAGCATGTTTTGAAAACGCCAATCATGATAATCTGGATGGTTTTTAATCTGCGCCACCGCGCAGATAGCCAATCTTTTTCCCATTCCCCGTCCTCCTTCCTGTTTCATATGACCGAATAATGACTGATCAAACTGTGCGGCGTCCGCCCCATGGGCGTCCGCCAAACTCAACTTAAGTAACAATTCCAGAATTCACCGCGCCGGATCGTTTTGATGATGGAGTCTTTTTCCCGCTTCGCATCCAGCTCCACCCACGCCCGGCCGATTCCCGTCCGCGTGTGCGAGTCGTCGGAGGCGATTTTGGGATAGGGAAGATCCAGTGCTTCAAAAACCGCATCGCGGAATCCCTTCTTCGTGATTTCCACCGCATCCAGGGGGTACATTTTTTCAAGCTGCCGCAGCCGCACGATCAGCTGTTGAGGCGTGAAATCATACTCGCTGATGTGATTGAAAATATGGAGTTGTTCCCGGCTGCCTTCAATTTTTGCCACATGAACGTTTCCGTTGACGAAAACCGAAAGCTCGATGCCATAGAAAAGCATCATGCCCGTTCTGACCTTGCTGTAGACCTCCATATAGTTCGGCTTCAAAAGGTAATCGTGATCTGTAAAGGCAATGAAATCATAGCCTTTCGATTCATAGGCATCGGCTACTTCCTGGGGGGACATTTTTCCGTCAGAGCAGGTTGTGTGAGTATGGAGGCAGCCTTTTAAAAGCATAGAGTCCGTCAAAATCGTTCTCGTAAATGACCAAGCCGCAAACCGGCTCCGATGATGCGTTATTTTCTTATTGGACGTTCAACCCAATTCTTGATTGGACGTTCAACCAATGGCTACTCGATACTCTTCCCTGTTCCGATTGTCAAGAAAAAATTTTTATTTTCGGCAAAATAATTGAAGAGATTTGAATTTGTTAAGAAATTTTTTTCACTCGTCGATTTTCGAGTGCCGCTTGCTGATTCTTTGGCCCCTGTCTATGCCCCCAGATTCTTTATTCTTGCAGCATTTCGTTTTGCCCAAAACCTTTTCAGCCGCAGAGAATTGCCTACCACGGAGACGGAACTGAAAGCCATGGCGGCCGCCGCATATTCCGGACTCAGCTGGATTCCGAAAAAAGGGTAAAGGACGCCCGCGGCAATCGGAATGCCGATGACGTTGTAGATAAACGCCCAGAAAAGGTTCTGGCGAATCACCCTTACCGTTGCGGCGGAAAGCGCAATGGCTTCCGGCACGGCCTTCAGGTCGTCGCGCATCAATGTGATGTCGGCCGCTTCCATCGCCACATCCGCACCCGCTCCGACGGCAATTCCGACATCGGCGGTGGCCAGAGCCGGCGCATCATTAATGCCGTCGCCCACCATGGCCACGACTTCGCCTGAAACCTGCAATTGCCGGATCGCGTCGGCCTTGCCCCCCGGCAGCACCTCCGCCATGATCTGTTCGATGCCCAGTTCCTTGCCGATACTCGACGCCGTCGGAGCATTATCGCCGGTAAGCATCGCTACTTTCAACCCAAGACGATTCAGGCTTTCAACGGCCTGTTTGGCGGAGTCTTTGGGTGCATCGGCCAGGGCGATGACGCCCATCAAACCGTTCCCCCCGGCAACATACACGAGCGTTTTCCCCTGCTGGGCCAGCCCGGCGGCCTTCGTCTCCAGAAGATCAACCGGATGCCCCCGATCCATCATCAGGAAACGGCTTCCGGCCAAAACCTCCTTTCGGTCAACAAGGCCTGCGGCGCCCATGCCGGAGAGCGCTTCGAATTTTTCAACCGGAGGCGTTACAATGCCATCATTTTGGGCCCGTTCAACAATCGCTTTTGCCAGAGGATGCTCCGATGTTTTTTCCAGCGCCGCCGCCACGGCAAGCACCTGTCGCCCTATAAAACCTTCAGCGCAGACCACATCCGTCACTTCCGGTTCGCCACGGGTCAGTGTGCCTGTTTTGTCGAATACGACCATGGTCAGTTTATGGATTTTTTCCAGCGCTTCACCGCCACGGATCAGGATCCCGCTTTGCGCACCCAGCCCCACGCCGACCATAATGGCCGTGGGCGTGGCCAGTCCCAGCGCACAGGGGCAGGCGATGACCAGCACCGCTATAAAATGAATCAGTGCGCGGCTGAATTGAGGCTCGGCGGGGCACCAATACCAGACGCCAAATGTGATGAAGGCAATGATAAAGACCACCGGAACAAAAACGGAGGCCACCTTATCCGCCAGACGCTGAATCGGCGCTTTGGATCCCTGCGCTTCTTCTACCATCCGGATCATGTGCGCCAGCATGGTGTCCGAGCCTATCCCGGTGGCGCGCATCGTGAAGCTTCCGGCCTGATTGAGGGTGGCGGCAAACACTTTTTGACCGGCCTCCTTGGTCACCGGCATGCTTTCACCGGTCAGCATGGACTCGTCCAGCGTCGACTGACCCGCCAGCACCAGCCCGTCCACCGGCACTTTTTCTCCCGGCCGCACCACGATCTCATCCCCGGCTTGGAGCGCTTCCACCGCCACTTCCACTTCCACGCCGTTTTGGATGACGCGGGCCGTTTTCGGCGCCAGCCCGATCAGTTTCCGGATCGCCTGAGCCGTCTTTCCCTTGCTTACGGCCTCCAGAAGGCGGCCCAGCAGCACCAGCGTGATAATCATGGCGGCTCCGTCATAATACACATGGGGAGCGATGCCTGCGCTGCCGAAGAAACGGGGGAAAAAAGTTGCGGCGGACGAATAGGCGTAGGCGGAGAAAGCGCCCACCGCCACCAGCGTGTTCATGTCCGACGTTTTTTGTTTGGCGGCTTTCCATGCCCCGATAAAAAACCGGCTCCCCACCCAGAACACCGCCGGGGCCGTTACGACGAACATGACCGCGAGCATCACCTGACGGGGGACGGCCTGCAAGAAGCCGAACCAGTGCTGCATCGAGCCGAAAAATATCAATACGCTCAACACGGCACCGCAGATCACTTTCAGCTTCAACTCACCAATTTCCCGGATGCGGGCAGCCTCCATCGGGTCAACGGAGGTACCGGAGATTTCGCCCAGAAATTCATAGCCCTGTTCGGTGATCACGCGGGCCAGTTCGGGCAGGCCCGCCCAGCGGTCGTAATGAACCACGGTGGCACGGGCGGTGGCCAGATTGACATTCGCTTCCACCACCCCTTCAACTTGCGCAAGCGCGTTTTCCACGCGTCTCACACAAGCCGCACAGCTCATGCCGCCCACCGAAATCAGCACTTTATCCGGCAATGTCGTACCCCGCCTTCCGGATTGCCGCGGCAACAACGGATGCCTCAACGGGCTTCACTTCCTCATAGGTGGCGATCCCTGTTTTTAAATCAACCTGTACATGGTCAATTCCTTCAACCGCGCCGAGTGCCTTCGTAACCGCCATAACGCAATGCGCACAAGTCATGCCTGTGATTTTGACGCTCTTCATGGGAAACCTCCGATGCTGCTCTTTTTTACCCTAAGATAATGACGCCCGGCTCAATGGCAAGTCAAGGGACGGTTATTTATGATCTCCCGCTTGAAAAAAAACCAATATTCTGTATGATTATGCCGACAGGGGACGATGTATGATCATACGTTGCTGGGGGGCGAGAGGTTCCATACCGGTATCCGGCGATAAATACCTTCGTTATGGAGGCAACACGACTTGCCTGGAACTCCGGAACAACCGCGACGATATTCTGTTGGTTGACGCCGGATCCGGCATCCGCGAAGCAGGAAATGAGTTTCTGGCCAACGGCCGGCACGATTTTATACTGCTTTTGACCCATGCGCACTGGGACCATATCATGGGGTTCCCTTTCTTCAAACCGCTTTACCTGCATAAAACAGACATCGACGTCTGGGGCTGTGCATTCGCTCAGGACTCCATCCGGGAAATGCTGGCGCGCGTCATGTCCGCTCCCTACTTCCCCATCAATTATGACGCCATTCATGCCAATGTAACCTATGCGGACATCTGCAAGGAAACTTACGTACTGGGGGGCATGACCATTGCGCCGGTCGCGCTCAACCATCCGAATCAGGGAACCGGCTATAAATTTTCAGAGAACGGCAAACACTTTGTTTTTCTGACCGACAACGAACTGGGATTCCGGCACGAAGGCTCGCTGGCCTATGAAGATTATGTCGCTTTTTGCCGGAACGCCGATTTACTGATCCACGACGCTGAATACCGGAGCGAAGAGTACCCGAAAAGAATCGGCTGGGGACATTCCACCATGGAACAGGCGGTGAAGCTCGCATTGGATGCCGGCGTCAAACAACTGGGGCTTTTCCATCATAACCAGGACCGATTCGATACGGCCATCGATGAAATGGTCGCCGCCTGCCGGCGAATCATTGCTGAAAGCCATTCCCCCCTGGAATGCTTTGCCGTTTATCAGGGACTGGAATTGTCCCTGTAAACTTGCTTCAGAAAAAACCCGAATCCGTCATTGCAGAGAGGCCCCCTATTATGCCGATCCTTGTTCATCTGTTGCTGATGATTGCTGCATTTTTATACCTTCTGGCGGGAGTGAGCATCGCGATGTTTGGCAGGGGAAAAAGGACGTGGCTTCGACGGCACAAAAATCTCAACACCGCCGGATTTGGCCTGCTGGCCGCGGGCGTCGTTATGGTGTTTACCGGCATCTTCCTGTCGGGTGGGGATCATCTGGCGGGAATCCACCAACAGGTGGGGGCCATCGCCGTAATGCTTGCGTTTCTGACGGTTCTTCTCGGATACGATTCCTTGAAAGCCGCAAACAAAAAAATCGTTCGTGCGGCGCACCGCTGGTCGGGACGGATCTCGCTTGTCGCGATTCTCGTTGCGCTCGCGCTGGGGCTCTCCATGATCGGTATCCTGTAGATGTTTCTGCCGACCACCGCCGAAGAATTGAAAAAAAAGGGCTGGAATTGCGTTGACGTTATCTTGGTCACGGGAGACGCTTACATTGACAGCCCCCAGATCGGCGCGGCGGTGATCGGCCGGGTGCTCGAAGCCGCCGGCTACCGCGTCGGCATCATCGCCCAGCCGGACATGGCGGACGATGCCGACATCCGCCGTCTGGGAGAGCCGCGCCTGTTCTGGGGTATTACCGGCGGCTGTATGGATTCGCTCGTCGCCAATTACACGGCGCTGAAAAAAAAGAGAGCGGGAGATGATCTGACCCCCGGCGAAAAAAATAACCGTCGGCCCGACCGCGCCGTCATTGCCTATGCCAATGGAATCCGCCGCTGTTTCAAAAACACAAAGCCGATTGTCGCCGGCGGCATTGAGGCCAGTCTGCGGCGGATCGCACATTATGATTTCTGGTCGGATACCGTCCGTCGCTCCATTTTGTTCGACGCGCGCATCGACATTCTGGCCTACGGGATGGCGGAAAAAGCCGTCCTGGAAATCGCCCGTCGGCTCAAAGCCGGAGAAAATCTCCGCAACATCCGCGGAACCTGCATCCTAGAACATGAGCCGCCCTCCGGTTACGTGGAACTGCCTTCTTTCGAAAACGCGGCGGCCGAAAAGAAAGCCTTTCATCAAATGTTCGGCCTTTTTTCCGCCAACCAGGACCCGATCACGGCGCAGGGCCTGGCCCAGCGTCATGCCGACCGTTTTCTCGTACACCATCCGCCGCAGCCGCATCTGACCGAAGCGGAACTGGACGCGGTTTACGCGCTTCCCTTTGCGCGAAGCGTTCACCCGTTTTATGCAAAGCAGGGAAAGGTCCGCGCCATGGACACCATCGCCTTTTCCATTACCACGCACCGCGGCTGCTTCGGCGGGTGCCGGTTTTGCTCCATCGCGCTGCACGAGGGCCGGACCATTCTGAACCGGTCGGAAGCCTCCGTTCTGGAAGAAGCGCGGAAACTCGCCGCACGGCCGGACTTCAGAGGTGTTCTGGCGGATGTGGGCGGCGCGACGGCCAATATGTACGGCGCCGTCTGCCTGCGCCAATCGGTTCGCGGCGCCTGCGCGGACAGACGGTGCCTTGATCCGCAGCCCTGCCCGTCGCTAAAAACGGACCACGCCCGGCAGATTCGTCTCCTGGCAAGACTGCGCGGCATTTACGGCGTGAAAAAAGTTTTTGTGGCCTCCGGCATCCGCCATGATCTGGTCCTGGCGGATCGAAAGCACGGCGTATCTTACCTGCGGGAACTGGTGAAACACCACGTTTCCGGCCAGCTGAAAATTGCGCCGGAGCACACCGCTCCGGCCGTTTTGACGCTGATGGGCAAAGCGCCGACGCGGGCGCTTACCGAATTCAAGACGCTCTTTGCAAGATTAAATCATGAGGAAGGCCGAAAACAGTTTCTCACCTATTATTTCATCGCCGCTCATCCGGGATGCACCGAAGAAGATATGCGCGCTCTTCAATCCTTCGCCGCGCGAGAGTTGTATACCACACCGCAGCAGGTGCAGATCTTCACGCCCCTGCCCTCCACCTGGTCGGCGCTGATGTATTGGACGGGCGTTGATCCGGCAACAGGCAAAAGGGTTTTCGTGGAAAAGGATTTGAAGAAAAAACAGAGGCAAAAAGACATCGTGACGT
>DAOTJI010000006.1:0-24805 GCA_035448625.1 Smithellaceae bacterium
CCGCCGCGCCGATGAGGACGTCGCCCACGCCGACTTTGCAGCCGCCGTAGCTCTGCCTATGGTAGCCGGCAAACCGCTCGACCAGCATACCGGAAAACTCGGTTTCTCCGCACATGAGGACATTTTCCCAGGGAATGAAGACGTTGTCGAAGACCATCAGGGCTTCATGGCCGCCGAACCGGGCGTTGCCCACGTCGATCGTACCGCCTTCCAGTTTGCGGGTGTCGCAGGATTGGCGGCCGTAGATGTAGAAGATGCCCTTCTCATCCGCCGGGCAGACGAAGGAGACGGCGTAATCCGCGTCGTCCTTGCCCATGGCGACGGTGGGCATGACCAAAACCCAGTGGGAGTTGACGGCGCCGGTCTGATGGGCCTTGGCGCCCCGGACCACGATGCCCTTGTCGTTTTTCTCGACGACGTGAACGTACAGGTCGGGGTCGGCCTGCTGATGGGGGGCCAATCCCCGGTCGCCTTTGACGTCGGTCATGGCGCCGTCCACCGTCAGGTCTTCTTCCTGGACCATTTTCAGGAATCGGATGAAGCGTTCATGATACTTTGTGCCCAGTTTCCGGTCCATTTCATAGGTGGTGCTGTCGACGGCGTTCATGGCGTCCATGCCCACGCACCGCTGAAAGCAGGAGGCGGTCTGCTGCCCTAGAAGGCGCTGCATTTTGACTTTCTTGATCAAATCGTCGGTGCTTTGATGCAAATGGGTGAAACGGTTGATTTTGTTCCCGGTCAGATGGGATTTGGCGGTCATCAGGTCTTCATATTCCGGCTTCTGGGCCAAAGCATAGGTCATTTTGACGGAGTTCATGGAGGGACGGATAATGGGGTGGTCGACCCAGTTCTCCACCGGCTCCCCCATGAGGTAGATCTTGAAGTTCATCTTTCGCAAACTTTCTTCATACTGCTCGGGCGTCTTCAGGGACATTATTTTCCTCCTGGCGTTGCGGCTTTGGGTGAGCCGCCTGGTGTTTGATAATTTGTTGTATAATTTGGCCACTCCTTATGGGATGTCAACCAACGGTCGCGGTCGACAACCGGGAACGCTCGCGATAACCTGATCACCTAAAAGTCCCGCGAGGTCACAAGGGCGTTTCCTGCGCTTTCCTAGAGCATTTCAATGATAAACGCCTGGCCGGGGCCGCCGCTGGCGCAAAGCGCCGCACAGCCGAATTTCTTGCCGCGGCGTTTGAGTTCGCCCATCATGGTGACGATCAGGCGGGCGCCCGTCGCGCCGACCGGATGGCCCATGCTGATGCCGGAGCCCACGGCGTTGACGTTCTCCAGCGGAATCTTCAACTCGCGGTTGCATCCGATGACCTGAGCGGCAAAGGCTTCGTTCAATTCAAAAT
This sequence comes from Smithellaceae bacterium, assembly GCA_035448625.1. Taxonomy (GTDB): domain Bacteria; phylum Desulfobacterota; class Syntrophia; order Syntrophales; family Smithellaceae; genus UBA8904. Next base: position 1,359 of record DAOTJI010000006.1, read on the forward strand.
AATCAATGTCTTCCAGCTTCATCTTTGCAAATTTCAGAGCATTTTTGACGGCCGGGACCACGCCCATCCCCATGATGCGGGGCTCGACGGAGCCGGGAGCGGAAGCCACCACGCGGGCGATGGGTTTCACGCCCAGTTCTTCTGCTTTTTCGGCCGCCATCATGATCAGGCAGGAGCCCGCGTCATTCAGGCCGGACGCGTTGCCGGCGGTGACCGTTCCGTCCTTTTTGAAAACGGGCTTGAGTTTGCTTAAAGACTCCATGCTGGTGTCCGCCCGGGGATGTTCGTCTCTTTCGAACAGGGCCGGCCCTTTTTTTGTTTTGATTTCCACCGGAACGATTTCATCCTTGAACCAGCCTTTTTCAATAGCCGCGCAGGCTCTCTGGTGGCTCATCAGTGCCCATTCATCCTGTTCCTGCCGGGAAATGCCGTACTGGTCGGCGATGTTGTCGGCCGTAATGCCCATGTGGTAGCCCAGAAGCGCGTCGACCAGGCCGCCGATCATCAAGCTGTCCTGGATTCTTTCGCCGTCGTTGAGGCGATAGCCCTTGCGGGCGCCGAACAGCAGATACGGAGCGTTGCTCATGCTTTCAATGCCGACCACGGCGCCGATGTCGACTTTGCCCAGCATGATTTCCTGGGAGAGCAGCTCCGCGCCTCGCATGGAAGAACAGCATTGCTGGTGAACCGTGAAAGCAAAAGATTCTACCGGCAGCTCCGCGCCGAGCGCGATGTGACGGGCGCTGTTTCCCGGCGCCCCGGCCTGGTTGCACTGGCCCGCCACGACTTCCTGAATCAGGTTTTTATCAATGCCGGCCTTCGCAATGCCGCCTTTTAGCGCCGCGATTCCCAATTGAACGGGGCTGAATCCCGACAAAGACCCCATGTAATCTCCAATAGCCGTCCTGGCTCCGCCGACAATCACCACTTCTCTCATAACCTTACCTCGCTGCTCTTTGATTGATATTGAGTTTTAAGCATGGTGCTATTGATGGACCATCGGCTACCGCTTCCCAACGCAGCCGATTGCCAAAAAACCATCACGCTTGTTTTATTTATCGCGCCTTTATCAAGAATTATGGTGTGAGGCAAGAAAATATTAAGCCACGCGGCGCAACATGGAACCCCATCCCCGATGCAAATTAGAGCGATGAGGGCGTTGTTCCTTTGCTCCCGAGCCTCAGGCGGCGGCTGAAAACATGAGCAGGGAACACAACCACCGCTTCCGGCTCTTCATGCCTTGCCTCCTCTTTCCGACAACGGATGATAAACCGTTGAAGCGGCTTTTTCACCGGGGTCCCGGTGTTCTGTTTTTTTGAATTTCCGCGCGGCTTTTTATAAAAAATACGAATCGAATTTTTTTTCGTTGACAAACCCGTCAACTTATTTTAAGTGGTAAAAAACTTTTTTGCGATAGGTGCCGATTTTCGGAGTGCCGTAACAAAGCAGCTGAAAAGCGCATGACTGTTTAGAGCCGAATCCTGGAACGAATGTTCGAGCGGTTTTGCTGAAGAGGGAACGGTTACAACTTCCGAAAGCTGTGGAGGTTTTGTGTTCGCAATCGTTTTTCCTTTAAAAAGGATTGCCGAAACTCAAATCGACCTGACCAATTCCCAAAAGGATGACCCACCGACCCACAACCCGTTACTAACCGTCAGTCATTTTCCGTTTTTTAACGCGACCCCCTATTATCTTTTCGCTGCCGCCGTACCGGCGATGTCCCGGTTCGGCGGCGGTTGTGTTGATGCACGGCGCGCCGGTTTCCCGATTTGGCGCCGATCGAGACGAAAGAAGTGGTTCCCGGAAAACGGGGGGACCTTCTCATAAGCGCAGCATTGAAAAAATTTCGATTTATCAAAGAGGGTGAAAAGGCATGGGGACTTATATTCAAAATGTTGTCGTTTTTACTTTTGTGATGGGCTCAATTTATCTTCTGCTTGCCCTTGGTTTTTCTCTGATCTGCGGGGTGCTGCGGATTTTCCATCTTGGATACGCCTACATCTTTCCTCTCACGGTTTACGGCACATGGATGTTTATGTCGGCGCTCGGCTGGCCTCTGATCCCTTCCATTTTAGGCATGATTGCCGTTCAGTTTATTGTTTCCATCATCATTTACAAGGGCATGATTAAAAAATATATGGCAACAGAGGATGTCCTCTTGACGGCGCTGTTGCTGGTTGCCTTGATTATTGAACAGGCCGCGAATTATTTTTATCCGATTCAGGCGGGGGTTTATCTGGAAACAACCCTGGCGGAAGGCACCTATCAGTTTGGCGACGCCATCGTGCCCAAGCAGCTGATCATCGGCTCCCTGATCGCGCTCGCGATGACCGGCGCTTTTGTTTTCTTTTTCGTCAAAACAAAAACCGGCATGGCCATCCGGGCTTTATCCCAGGATATTTATTCATCGAAAATTGTCGGCATCAATGTTGAGACGCTTTATATGTTTACGATGATGATCGTCCTTCTGCCCGTCATCATAGGAACGCTCATTACCGCGCCGGTCTGGTCGGTTGAGCCGGGTATGGGCTGGATGTACATGGTGACCGCGATTCTGGTCGCGGTTTTAGGCGGGTTGGGTAACATTAAAGGCACGATCATCGCCAGTTTTTTAATCGGATTTGCCCACGCCATCGTCTGTTTTGTCTTCGGAGAGCCGCGCTTCATGAATTTGTCGGCGCTGATTCTCGTGATGATCATATTGGTTATTCGACCCCAAGGATTAGCAAGGAGTGAATCGCTATGGTAGAAATGGAATTAAAGCGGGACCGCATCGTCATCCGGTTGGGAACAAAAAAATGGGAATGGATCCTGGAGCCGCGTTACTGGCGAAACACCCTGCTCTGGGCGGCTTTCCTGATGATTGCCCCTGCGGTCGCCTATTTTTACAGCCCGGGCCTGATCAATACGATGATTTCAGCCAATATCTATGCCGCCATCGCAATGCCCCTGGCGCTGATGACCATCGGCACGGGACGGATGAACTTCGGCCCTCAATTTTACATCGGCGTGGGAGGCTATACGGCGGCGCTCTTGAGCATCGCTTACGGCTGGGGACCCTTGACCACCCTGCCTTTTGCCATCCTGATGTCCATGGTCGCGGCGCTGATCTTCAGCCCGCTGGTCATCATGGCGCGGGGGCTTTACTACGTTCTGTTGACGCTGCTCCTGCCGCTGGTTTTTCTGGAAGTGACCTTCATCTATACCGACATTTTCAAAGGCGATACGGGGCTTTTCGGCATTGTGCCGCTTTTGGATACCGGCAACGCCAAAAACAATTTTCTGCTGATCGGCTATTTTTCCACGGCGATCATGTTTGCCTATTTGTGGTTCATCAATAAAATCCTGAAATCCCGCTACGGGCTTTTGATGGCGTCGATCAACGATGATGAAGACGTTGCCCATTCCATCGGCATCAATATCAACAAAATCAAAATTATCGCGTTTGTCGCAGCCTCGACGCTGATCGGCATCATCGGATGGTTTTACGCACACTACTTCAGTTCGTTTGCCGGCATTACATATCTGCCGCTGACGTTTATGCTGAAGGTTCTCTTGGTGCTGATGATCGGCGGACGCGCCCAGGTCTTCGGCTGCGTGGTCGGCGGCTATTTTGTCGCTTTCCTGGAGATGCTGATGATTCGATTCATGGGGCCGATCCAACCGCTCTTGTTCCCCATTATTCTTCTGATCCTGCTGTTTATTCTTCCGGAAGGCTTGTTCGGCCTTTATCGAAAGCGCCGTTATCGCGAATATTTGCCAACCATTCATGTGCGGAGGTAAGAATCAATGGCGCCATTAGTGAAAGTGAGCAATCTGGTCAAACGTTTCGGCGGGATCGTGGCGGTCAACGACGTATCCTTTGAAATTTATAAAGGGGAAACCCTGGGATTTATCGGCCCCAACGGCGCCGGTAAATCCACGGTGGTCAACTGCCTGACGGGTTATCTCCCTGCGACGTCCGGCAAAATTGAAATGAACGGCGTGGATATCACGCATATGAAGCCTCATCAAAGGGTGCATATGGGGCTTGCCCGCACATATCAGATTCCGCGTCCCTTCCCGGAACTGACGGCGTTGACCAGCGTTCTGGCCAGTTCCATTTCCGGCAAAAAAAGAATCAACCAGAGTTTTCAGGACGCCATGTATGATGCGACGCATTATCTGGAATTTGTCGGCCTCTTCAGCAAACGAAATATTCTGGCGCGCGACCTGACGTTTTACGAACTGAGAATGCTGGAATTGGCCAGAGCCCTGGCCACCACGCCGCAGCTTCTTTTTATCGATGAAGTCATGGCCGGACTCAACCCCGGGGAAGCCAAAAACGCCATTAAGATGATTCGAAAAGCCAAAGAAGAATTCGGCATCACGGTCTTTTGGATTGAACATGTCATGGCGGTTCTGATGGAAGCGGCCGACCGGATCGTAGCGATCAACTACGGCTCTAAATTGGCGGAGGGCACGCCGGATGAGGTGGTCAATAACGATGATGTGATCGAGGCGTATCTGGGAAAAGGTTGGAGGGAATATGCTTGAAGTGAATGAACTGAGCGCGTCTTACGGCGTCATTCCGGCACTGCACGGGGTCAGCTTCAATGTCCGGCAGTCGGAAATCGTGACCATCCTGGGGTCCAACGGTACCGGGAAAAGCACGATTCTGAACGTCATTCAGGGGATGATGACCGGCACCAGCGGCCGGATTATTTTTCGCGACGAAGCCATTCACGGCCTGCCGTCGCACAAAATTGTCGATCGCGGCATTGTACAGGTCCCGGAAGGCATGAAAAGTTTTCCTTTTATGACCGTCAAGGAAAATTTGATGCTGGGGGCTTACCGGAAAACGTCCTGGGCTAAAAGAAAACAGACGATTCAATATGTTTACAGCCTGTTTCCCATTTTGAAGGAAAGGTCCAATATGTCCGCGCGACTGCTCTCCGGCGGCGAGCAGCAGATGCTGAAGATCGGACGGGGGCTGATGGCCAACCCGCATCTTTTGATGGTGGATGAACCGTCCATTGGTCTGGCGCCGCGTATTGTGGACGAGGTCTATGAAACGCTGGGAAAACTGCGCGAGTCCGGATTAACCATTTTGCTGACCGAACAAAACGCGCTCAGAGCCCTCCAGATCGCCGATCGCGGCTATATCATTCAAGAAGGAAGAATCGTTCTGGAGGGAAGATCGGCTGAGTTGATGAAGAACAATCTGGTGAAAAAGGCATATTTAGGGAGATAGCAATGGAAGATTATTTTTCTTATACCGCAAAACTTTTCAATCCTGAAGAGGCAAGCCAAAAGCCCGAAGCGCTCAAAGGCATCCGGGTGATGGATTTTTCTCACGTCATTTTCGGACCGATTGCCGCGAGACTGCTGGCGGATTACGGCGCGGAAGTGATTAAACTGGAGCTGCCTTTTTACGGCGATCTCTGGCGTCCGGCGACATACTGGGGCAAATACTGGAAGCACTCGAATCCGATCTGGCACAATATCACCAAGAACAAGTATTTTCTCTCGGTGAACCTGCAGCTGAAAGAGTCCAAGGAACTGATTTATAAAATGGCCGAAAACGCGGACGTGGTCATTGAAAACTTCGCGCCCGGCACGGCGGACGCGTGGGGCATCGGCTATGAAAAGATATCCAAGATCAACCCCAATATTATATTTCTCAGCTGTTCGACGTACGGTCAGTTCGGCCCGATGCGCTATTTTCCGGGTTGGGATCTCCTGGCCCAGGGCGCCAGCGGCGTGTTGACCTTAAACGGCTATCCGGATACGGATATTTATTACAAGCTGCCGGATTATGTCGGGGATTTCGTTCCGGGAAACTTTGCCGCGCTGGCTGTCCTGATGGCGCTGTACTACCGGAAGAAAACCGGCAAAGGGCAGTATATTGATATGGCGCAAACGGAAGGGCTGATGCGCATGCTTTTTAATTATACGTATCATTCCGTGACGAAGGGCGCCATCGGTCGAACCGGCAACACCGATCCCACGATGGTGCCGGCGTCCATCTTTAAAACAGGCGATGAAAAATTTCTGGCCCTGGCCTGCGCGACGGCGGATCAGTTCAAAAACTTTGCCGAGGCCATGGGAAAGCCGGAGTTGGCCTCCGATCCGCGTTTTGCCGGCACGCTGGAAAGATTGAAACCGGAGAACGCCAAAGCGCTGACTGCCCTGGCGGTCGATTGGGTCCGGTCGAAATCCTGCGCCGATATCGTCAAGCTGGCCGATGCAAGCGGATTTCCCGCGGCGGAAGTGGCGGATGATTACATGATTGCCAATGAAGAATGGCGGCGCAAACGGGGAAGCGTGGTGCTTTTCAAGGACGATATTTACGGCAACCTGGCCATTGCCGGTCCGTCCGCAATGTTGAGCGGGACGCCGTCGCGCACCAAGTGGCTGGCGCGGCCGCTCGGTTATCATAACCGCCTCGTGCTCAAGAAGTTTCTGGGGTTGAGTGAATCGGATATTGAGAAATTGGAGAAGAAAAAAGTCATCGGAACCTTTGACGACAGGCCGGGATTGAAACCGCCTGTTTATTACAACCTGAGCGAAGACCCCATTTACAATTACGGAAAAGAGGTTAAGAAATGAGCCCCAAGGAAGAAGTTTATACCCGACACGGAGGCAAGGGCGGCGACCGGGGGAAAATCCTGGCCGAAATGATGAATGCCGAAGGAAAAGCGGAAGTGCTTGACGACATTCTGGTGCTCGATGTCAGTTCGGCCAATTTCGCGGGCATTATCGCCGCCAGTTTTCTGGCTGAATTCGGTGCGGAGGTCGTCAAGATTGAACCGAAGGAGGGAGATCCGGCGCGTCAGATCACGCCGTTCGGCGTTACGGTCCAGGGCGTGGGCATTCCCTTCATGTTCGAAGGCCGCAATAAGCGTTACATGACGCTTGACGTTAAAAACAATCCCGATGACAGAAGAATTTTTGCCAAGCTCGCCAAAAAAGCGGCGGTAGTCATTGAAAGCTTCGCGCCGGGAGAGATGGACGGCTGGGGAATCGGCTACCGCCAGTTGTCCGCCGAGAATCCGGGATTGATCTACATCGCACTTTCGGCCTACGGACAATACACGGATCAGGCTAAAGAGTTCGCGAAAATGCCGGATGCGGATATCACTTCACAGGCGGGTTCCGGACTTCCCGCACAGATGGGAGCGCCGCCCAATGAACCCGAACCTTACACCTGGCCGCTTCGAGGCGGCATGTGGGCGGGCTGGTATATCTCCGGTCTTTCCGCCGCCCTCGGCGGCACGGTGGCGCTTATTCACCGACAAAACACCGGTCAGGGTCAGATGGTGGATGTCGCCGGGATGGACGCCTATTCTTCCATGGTCGGCATGCCGGCCACCATTGGGTTTACCTGGGAAAAAGCGCGACCGCGCATCGGCGTCCTGGATTTCATTTTGTATCCCTATGGACACTGGAAATGCAAGGATGGTTTTGTGGCCATTGCCGCGCCGCGTGACCACGATTTCCGCGCGCTCTTGAAAGTGCTCGGTCTATGGGAACAGGAAGATGATTGGCGCTATTCGTCGGACCGCATCCCCGATATTCTGGAACAGGCCATTCACCTGCATAAAATCATCGAGGAAAAAACGCTGCAATTCACCGGTGATGAACTGGTAAGGATGGCGCTCAATTACAGCAAAAAATCCGCCCGCTCCAAGTGGCGGGGCGGCGGTGTGCCCATTGTCATGAAGCTCATGACGCCGGAAGAGGCGATGAAAAACAAGCAGTGGCATATTCGTAAAGCCTTTCAGGAAGTGGAAGACGAGAAGCTCGGGAAATACATGATCAGCGCCAATTTTGTAAAAATGTCCGAATCGCCTCCCCGGGTCAAATGGGTTTCCAGTACCATCGGCAAGGACAATGAATATATCCGGGAGAAATATCTGAATGATTAGAAGGATCAAATATTCGACAGAAATTTGATCATACATTAAAGGGGTGTTTTGATAAATCAGGAGGGGAAACATGATGAAGAGAGCAAGCAGGGTCAAGATGGTCGTTGGGGCGGCGCTGGTACTGCTGGTTGCGATTGCTATCAGCGTACCATCCGTTGCCGTGGCACAGCCGAAGGGAGAGCCGTTTGTGATCGGCTACATCGGCATGGTGGGGTCACCCGGAACCAGGCCGTGCATGGACATTCAGAAAATGGCGGTGGAGGAAATCAACGCCACCGGCGGCATTCTGGGACGGCCGGTCAAGTATATCGTTATGGACAACAAGGGCGACACGTCGCTGTCCGTGGAGGCGTTTCGCAAACTGGTCATCGAGGACAAGGCGAAATTCATTTCCGTTGAAGGCCGAACGGAAATCTGCCTGGCTGTTCAGGAAGCGTCCGGGATGCTGTTCAAGGAATACCCGCACATTCTGGTCTTCAACGGACCGATGGGCGCGGAATTGACGGCGCGCATCATCGATGAGGCGCCGAAATACAATCACTGCTTCCGCGACTGGGATCCGGAGCCGGCGCATTATGCGCAGACCAAGTATTTCTTCTGCAAGACCATGCCCCAGTATCAGAAAACGACAAAGATCGCTTTCCTGTGGGAAGATCTGGCGTGGACCACGGAATGGCGCAGAGGCATCAGCTACATCAATCTGCCCACCTGGGAGAAAATGGCCAAGGATTGCGGTCTAAATGTGGTGTACAGCAAGGCGGTCAAACCCCGCGGCACCATGTATCTGCCGATTCTTCAAGACATCAAGAAATCCAACGCCGATTTGATTTTCTACATCAGCTCCTGGTTTACCGATACGGAATCCTTTGCCAAACAGTGGGCGGATTCAGCCGCCAAAGACATCCAGGTCAACCTTTACGGCGGCGTCGCCCAGACCCAGGATTACTGGAGAATGACGGGCGGCAAGGGCTTGGGGATCATCAGCTCCTATACGGATCTGGATACGATTCCGCTGACTCCCAAAACCATCCCCCTGGTACAAAAAGCGCATGCGCGTAAAATCCCCATGCAGATTCATGTTCACATCGCCTATGCGGACATCTATCATTTCAAGGCGGCCATTGAAAAGGCTAAAGGGACCGGCAATATCAATGCGCTCATCAAAGCCATGGAAGATGTGGAAACCGTCTATTCGCTGGGCAAGATGAAATATGAAACTCGGAAAATCAAACCCTTCTATCATTCCCGTGTGAGAGTGGATGCGGCCAATCCGTGGAAAACCTATCCCGGTTACTATCTGCAGTTGATCGTCCAGTTCCAGAAGGACGGCAAGATTGCCTTCCTGCACGAGTCCTGTGAGGAAAACGAAAAACTGGTGGCCAAGTGGGTGGATCCCAAGCGCTACAGGACCCCGGCGGAGTTGAGGAAGTAAAAAGGTCGGTTAGGCTTTAGGCCGAAGTCTGAAGGCTAAAAGGAAAGGGGCGGCATTCTTGTGAAGGCCGCCCCCTTTTTTTTCGTTCTTTGTGTTTGCGCTTTACCCCTACCGGCCTTTGAACTGGGCCGGTCTCTTTTCCAGAAACGCCTTGGAGCCTTCTTTGAAATCTTCCGTGACCAGCAGGGTCTGGAAGGCGGCTTTCTCAATCTTGGTGATGCCGTCGTAAAGGTTGCCCTCCAATCCCAGACGGACGGCTTTCATGATTTCTCGCTGCGCCACGGGAGCGCCGCCCGCCAGTTTTTTGGCCAGCTTCTTGGCGGTCGGCAGAACCTCGGCCTGCAAAACGACCTTGTTGAGCAATCCGAGTGCGTACGCTTCTTTGGCCGGCATGAAATCGCCGGTCAGCATCAGTTCCAGCGCCTTGGTTTTGCCGATGTAGCGGGGGAGACGCTGGGTTCCGCCCCAGCCGGGATTGAGGCCGAGTTTGACTTCGGGAAGGCCCACCACTGCTTCTTCCGCCATGATTCGCAGATGGCAGGCGCAGGCCAGCTCCAAGCCTCCGCCCAAAGCCAGACCCTGAATGGCCGCGATGATGATTTTGGGATAATTTTCAATTTTGAAATACACCTCGTTGCCGTCGTACTGGGGCACTTTGCCCGACTGAAGGTCGGCAAATTCGGTAATGTCCGCGCCTGCCGAAAAGCATTTCGGGCCGGTGCCGGTAATGATAAGCACCCGCACGCTGTCGTCTTTTTCGCATCGGTTGAGCAGGTCGTTTAAATCCCGCAAAACCCCCTGCGCCATTGCGTTGGCCGGCGGATGATTGATGGCCGCCACCACAACCGCTCCGTCCTGTTCTACAACCAGTTTTTCATACTCGAAAGCCATGTTCCTATCCTCCTTGGGTATTGATCATAAAGATGTTCAGGGCACCGGTTCAAAAAACACCGCGGGCACTATAGAAAGAACGTAAAAGCGTGTCAAGAAGAAACAGCAACCATCGGGCGCGAGGGACGCCGCATGCCGGAATTATTCTTTCCGGCACGCAGAAATTTCTTGAATCCGCGGAAAGAAGGTGTATGATTCCGGCATCCTGCGGAAACGCGGGGCAACCTTCATCAGCTATAAATGGCGGCGACCATCCATTCCGTGCGGTACCGAGGAGAAGGTTATGAATGTTGCTGTTCTGTTGATTGTAGCGGCGGTTTTATTTTTTCTGGCCTATCGTTTTTATGCCCGGTTTATCGCGAAACTTTTCGGCGAAAATGACCATCAGCCCACGCCGGCCTGCGCGCTTAGGGACGACCGCGATTATGTACCGACCAGGCCCGTGATTCTGTTCGGGCATCATTTTGCCAGCATTGCCGGAGGCGGGCCGATCATCGGCCCAACCGTTGCCCTGCTGTTCGGCTATCTGCCCGTCTGGCTGTGGGCGGTCATCGGCACCATCTTTATCGGGGCCGTTCAGGACATGACGGTACTGTTTGCCAGTGTCCGGGAAAAGGGCAAATCCATCGCCGAGATTGCCAAAGAGTCGCTGGGCTCCACGGGCTTCTTTTTGTTCATCAGTTTCGCCATCCTGATGCTGTTGCTTTTGACCTCCGCCTTTCTGGGGCTGACGGCCGTATCGCTGACGTCGCTGGTGCCGCTGGAGAGGATGAGGCTCGCACCCGACCAGACCATTGTGAAAACCGTGATGGCGGGCGGCGTGGCAAACGCGCAAATCGGCGGCATCTCCTCCACCTCGCTCATCATCATCACCGCCTTTGCGCCGGTCATCGGCTGGCTGGTGTATAAAAGAGGCGCGAGCGCCCGATGGGCCGTTCCGCTGGCCATCATCGTCTGTATCGGCTCCATTTTATTCGGCATGAAACATCCGGTTTCCCTGGACCCGGACGTCTGGATGATCATTCTCTGCTTCTACACGCTGATTGCCGCGGGAATTCCCGTCTGGATCATTCTGCAGCCCCGCGATTTCACCAATTCCTTTTTGCTGTATATGGGGGTCGTTGCCCTGTTGGCCGGCGGCATCGCCGCAGGCTTCAAAGGCGTGACCTTTACGGCTCCCGCCTTCAATCTGGCTCAGGGGGCAAGCAAGCTGGGCCCCGTTTGGCCTTTTCTGTTCATTACGGTAGCCTGCGGCGCCGTTTCCGGGTTCCATTCCCTTGTGGCGGGAGGAACGTCCAGCAAGCAGGTGGCCAGGGAATCACACGTCAAAAAGATCGCCTTCGGCGGCATGCTGCTCGAAGGCCTGCTCGCCATCGGCGTTATGATTGCAGTCGGCTGCGGAATGGCTTTTGCCGATTTCGTAAACATTGCCTTTCCCTCCGCCGCGGGCGTCAAAGCCAATCCCATTCTGGCGTTTGCCCTCGGCGTCGGCGGCCTTCTGGACAAGGCGCTCGGCATTCCGCCCGTGTACGGGACGGTCTTTGGAATTCTGATGGTGGAAGGGTTTGTCGTCACGACGCTGGACACGGCCGTCCGTCTGAACCGTTATCTGTTAGAGGAGCTCTGGCAGGCGGTGTTCCGGAAAGTTCCGGAAATCATGAAGTCCTATCTTTTCAACGCCTTCCTGTGCGTGTCGCTGATGTATTTTCTCGCCTACACCCATGCGTTTGCGGCCATCTGGCCGATTTTCGGTTCGGCCAACCAGCTCCTGGCGTCGCTCGCGCTGATTGCCGTTTCCGCCTGGCTGGTGAAAAGGAAGAAAACGGCCTGGTTCACCATACTGCCGGCGGTTTTCATGATGATCACCACGATTTACTCGCTGGTGTCTCTGCTGGTCAATCAATACCTTCCCAAGCACTCGAACGCGCTGGCCGTAACGGACGTCGCGCTGATCATTCTTTCCGTCGGCGTGATCGTTTTGGCGCTCAAGCGCCTGCCGGACCTGAAGGCGAAGGCGGGGCAGGCGGCGCGGTGAAAGAGGGGATGAGAGGCATTTCTCCGCTGGCGTTTTGTCGGCGGACGTTCTCTTGACCCAGCGGCGGATCTTCCTCGGTCCGGCTATCCGTCCGGGGCCGGTCCCTTTTCCGGCGGAATGGAAGAAGGGGAAGATTCCTTGCGGATGGAACGAACATCTTCAATCGTGTAAAACGCCAGCGGGTTGCAGCGGCGGACGATCTCCAGCACGGGGTCTATGTCCTTTCTTTTGACAATGGTAAAAATAATTTTTACCTGGCCCATGGCCCCCTGGGCGTCCACGTGTGTGAAGCCGTAACGGTTTTCCTTGAGACGGCGGATGAGCGTTTCCGCGTCACTTTGCGTGATGATGCGGATGATCACGGTGCCGATCGCCATTTTTTCTTCCAGGAGAATGCCGATAAAATTGCCCATCGCGAAGCCGCCCGCATAGGCCACATAGCAGGCCGGGTTGGACAGGTTCTTGAAGATCTGCGTGATCGCCACCAGCCAGATCAGCACTTCCACGAAGCCGATCACCGGCGCCAGCAGTTTCATTCCCCGCGACACATAGATGATGCGCAGCGTGTCGAGCGTGACGTCGCAAATCCGCGCAAGAAAAATCAGAATCGGCAGCAGGACCAATGTAAATATTTCTGAATGGTAAAAGGCGGCAATGTCCACCGGGGCTCTCCGCTTTTTCAAGGATGTTTCCCACTATAGGCGATGCGGCGCGGCAAGTCAATCCGCTTTCCGGTTTTTCACGTTTCGGATCATTTCAGGGTTGAAATAAATCGAATCCTGCGTAAACTGATCCCGAAAACGCCTGAAGGAGATCCACATGGCCCGGGCGTCCAAAATAGCCCGAACGGTTGACATCTTCTGCCGATAGGATATACTCAACACCACACGGAGGGGGAGTATGCGCGATTTTAGAAATATTCTGTATGCGATGGATCTGGACGCGGAGCGTTTTTCTTCCATGGTGCACGCGCTGGAATTCGCTCAGCATTTCGGATGCCGGATTCACATCCTGTACGTCAATGATCCGCAGGCCGGGTACCGCCATCCGGCGGACCATGAAGACGCCGTGGCCTTGAAGGTCAAGGAAGCGGCGCCCGAATCCCTGCTGGAAAACCTGGAAATTGTGTACGCCGTCTCCAAAGGGGATACCGCCAGAGAAATCGTTCAATACGCCCGGGAAAATCAAATCGATCTGATCATTGTCGGGCATAAACATCGCAGCAAACTGTATGCGTCAATGTTTGACAGCACGGATGTCCACATTATCGACGAGGCCATGCTGCCCATTTTAGTTTTTCCGGAAATGTAAATCCTTTTTGGAAATCGCCGGAATTTCGTTCCGTTCGCTAGATCTCGATCACCATCAGTTTGTCGCCGGTCTCCACCGAAGCGCCGGGAGACGAAAAAATTTCCGAGACCTTTCCGTCCACGTCCGATACGATATTGGTGAGCATTTTCATGGCTTCCAGAACGACCAGCGTGTCGCCGACGCCGACTTCGTCACCCACCGCCACAGGGATCTGGTTGACGATGCCCTTCAGGGTCGCGCGGATGTCGCCCATTCTGGCCAGCGCCCCGATTTCCTTGGCGGTGAGCGCCACGGGAGCCTTTGGTTTTTCCCCTTCGCTTTCGGCCGGCGTGACGACGGGTTCGGGATGGTAATCAATTCCCAGATGTGTCATGTACGAGCCGTCCTTCGTGCGGCGGGAAGGACCGATTTCAATGGTGTGCAGTTTGCCGGTGACGTCGGGGAACTCGAATTTGTCGCCGATTCCGAACCCGCCGCGCCGGAACCACACTTTGGGCGGCAGCACCCATGTCTTGCCGAATTTCTCCTCGAATTTGAAAAAGCCCACAGCATCGTTGGGATGCTGCAAATACAGCACCAGTTCGTCGTCGGTGGCCTTTCGGCCGATCGCGTGCTCCAGGATTCGCCTTTCGACGTCCAGATCGACGTCTTCAATTTTCTGGTAACCGGCTTCCCTTCTTACGATTTTCTTCCAGTCCCGGCCGAAGACCGCTTCATAAATCTCCGGCGCCGGCTTGTAAAACGGAAACTTGCCGTAGCGCTCCAGCATCAGGTTTTTTAAATCATCGCTGGGGTCCCGGTAGCGGGCTCCCTTGACGACGTTGTTGGCGGCAGTCGTCCATAAAATCTGCGAACCGGGGGTGACGCTCCAGAAGTTGCCCAGTTCGATTTGCACGCGGGGCAGCTCGTTCTGCAGGATTTCCGGCATCCGGTCCAGAAAACCGCCCTTTTGCGCCTGTTCGAAGCTGGACCCCGTCGCGCCGCCGGGCAGTTTGTGGGTTTGCACCGTCGGATCAAATCCGAAAAACTGCGATTCGAAGTCCCGGTAGTAGGGACGCTCGTGCCGCAGTTTGTTGGATGCGTTGATGACGGCCTGTTTGTCCAGTCCGACGGCGGGGTAGCCGTAATCTTCCAGCGTGTTCACCACCGTCAGCAGGGGCGGCGGGCCGTAGAAGCCGGTCAGTGCATGGTCGGAGGCGTCCACGATTTTTGCGCCGTTCTGCACGGCGGCCACGATGCGGCCGATTTCATTGCCGTCGGTGTTGTGTCCGTGGTAGTGAATCAGCAGATCGGGATACTTCTGCAAAATGGCGCGGACCAGTTCACCGATGCGACCGGGTGATCCCAGGCCGCCGTGATTCTTGATGGCCAGCAGGATGTCCGGTCCGGTGACGTCCAGAATTTCGCCCACTTTCTTGACGTAAAACCGGTTGGTGTGCTCCGGTCCCGTCGAAAAGCAGACGGCGGCTTCGAGAATCCGGCCGGCCTTTTTGACCTCTTCATAAACCGGAATCATGTTCGGAATATAGTTTAAAAAGTCGAAAACGCGCCAGACGTGGACGTGGCGGGCGAACGTTTCCACGGTGAGACGGATGACGTTTTCCGGATAGGGACGGTACCCGAACAGGTTGATGCCCCGGCAGAGGGTCTGGAAAAGCGTATCCGGCATGTGGCCCGAGAGGACTTCGAGTTTCTCCAGCGGATTCATTTGTTTGCGCAGCAGATCGACATGCACCGATGCTCCGCCGGTGATCTCCAGCGAAAAGTAGCCGGCCGCGTTGCGCTCCGGGGCGACGAGGATCTGGGTGTGGGGCATGATCCGGTTTTTGAAATCCGACTGGGAGAGATCGCGCTCCGTGTTGGTGAGGTAGTATCCCTGCGTGCGGCGCATTTTATCGAGGACGGCTTTGACCCCGCTGCGCTGAAGTTCGCGGGGAGTGATTCTTCCTTCGGGGAGGATGTTCATACCATAGGTCTCCTTGCAGCTTTGCCTGATCAGTAGGCGTAAGGGTTGATTTTCCTCGAGTGGATTTCCGCGATCAGCTTGGACAGCTTGGCGATTTCCCGCTCCGGTTCGGGATAATTGAACAGTTCGGAATGGGCGTCAAGATAGTCGGTGGTAAAGCAGCCGTTCCGGAAATCCTTGTCGTCGCAGATGGCCAGGTAGAAGGGAATCGTCGTTTTCGGTCCGACGATCAGGAAGTCCTTGAGCGCGCGCTTGAGCCGCTGAATCGTCTGTTGCCAGGAATAACCCCGCACGGTGAGCTTGACCAGGAGCGAATCGTAGTCGGTGGGAATTTTGTAGCCCTGGTACACGATGCCGTCAAGACGGATTTCCGGTCCTCCGGGCGATTGATACACTTCGACGCGCTTGCCGCCCTCGGGCATGAAGTTGTTTTTCGGATCCTCCGCGTTGATGCGGACCTGGATGGCTTTGCCGACCAGATGGATGCGCTCCTCCGGGATGTCCAGCGTCTCGCCTTCGGCCATCAGAATCTGCTGGCGGATAAGGTCGATGCCCGTGAGAATCTCCGTCACGGTGTGTTCCACCTGCAGTCGGGTGTTGACCTCCATGAACCAGAATTCATTGGTTTTCGGGTCCACCAGAAATTCCACCGTGCCGGCGTTGACATACCCCGCTTCGCGGGCCGCCTGAATGGCCGTCCGGTGCATGGCGTCCAGCACGTTTTTCGGCAGGTCGGCCGGTGCGATTTCCAGCAGTTTCTGGTGGCGGCGCTGGATGGAGCAGTCGCGTGTGCCCAGATGCATCACATGTCCGTGGGCATCGGCCAGAATTTGCACTTCGACGTGACGGGGCGACTCCACGCATTTTTCGATGTAGATGCGGTCGTCGTTGAAGGCGGAGCGCGCCTCGGAGCGCGCCTGCGGGAGCTGCGAGCGCAGCTCTTCCTCGCCTTCGATTTTGCGGATGCCGCGTCCCCCACCCCCGGCCAGCGCCTTGAGCATGATCGGATAACCGCACGTCTTGCCGAAGGCCACGGCCTCCGCGAGACCCGCGTCGCCCGCGGAAAGCGTGCCCGTTCCCGGAACAAAGGGAATGGCGGCCTTTTCCATGATTTTGCGGGCGACGACCTTGTTGCCCAGGTCGCGGATGACCCTGGGCGGTGGGCCGATGAATACGATGTCCGATTCCTCGCAGGCGGCGGCAAGCTCCGGATTTTCCGACAAAAAGCCGTAACCCGGGTGAATAGCGTCCGCACCGGATTTCTGCGCGGCCCAGATGATTTTATCGATGTTCAGATAATCCCTGCGCGGTCCTTCCCCGATCAGAATGGCCTGATCGGCGAACCGCAGAAAATATGCTTCGCTGTCGGGTTTCTCATAGACGGCCACCGTATCGAGGCCCATTTCCTTGACCGTCCGGATGATGCGCAGGGCGATTTCCCCGCGGTTGGCCACCAGCACTTTTCGGATTTTTTTCATAAACCCCTTTCTTGCCATCGTCTGATCCCGCCCTGGCGATGGGGAGTTTATACTTTTCTTATACAAAGGCTGTCAAGTACAGAGTCTGCAATCAGGATTTGCTTATTTCAATGAAATACTTTATCGTGCCGGAGGTTTCTCGAGGGGGGTGTTCTTATGAAAGAAAGCTCAATGACGGGTTTCTTCGATTATCGCAGCAAGGTGATTTCTACGGATCAGGTGCTGGAAAAGCTCAAGCCCGGACAGAAGATATTTTTATCCAGCGGCGTCGCGGCGCCGGGAAAGGTCCTGACGGCGCTGGCCCAGTCGGATGCGAAGAATCTGCGCGACCTGGAGATCATTCAGCTCATTACGCTGCGCAAATACCTGTCGCACCAGAGTTCCGACCAGTACCGGCTGAAAACGTTCAACGTCGGGGAAAGCATCAGCAAGGAAGTCGCCGAGGGACGCGTCGATTTCATCCCCGCCAACCTGATGGAGCTGCCGTACATTTTTTTAAGCGGTGCCGTGGCGGTGGACGTCGCGATCATTCAGACCTCCGTGCCGGACGACAAGGGCTTCATGTCCCTGGGCGTCTCGGTGGACGTGGCCAACGTGGTCATCAAGCAGGCCGCGCTGGTGATTGCCGAAATCAATCCGAACATGCCGGTGACGCTGGGCGAAACGACCATCCATATCAGCAGCATCGACTATGTCGTCGAAAGCGATCTGCCGCTTATCGAGCGGATCAACCGCCCGTATGACGAGATTACGGACCGCATCGGCTGGAATATTTCCAACCTGATCGACGACGGGGCGACCGTCGTGCTGCACGTGGGCAGACTGTTCAACGCCGTGGCCGACCACCTGAAGCAAAAGCGCAACCTCGGCATCGTGACGCATGTGGTTTCCGACTGGGCGCTGGACCTGATCAAATCCGGCGCCATCTCGCTGGACCGCAGCCGGTTCAACGGCGGACTGATCACCGCCAGCTATTGCTACGGCAGTAAAGCGCTCTACCAATACGTGCACCGCAACCCCATCTTTGAATTCTATCCGATCGCCCGGCTCAACAATCCTTTCGTGGTGCGCCGGATCAAAAGCCTCATCGGCATCATGAATGTGAAAAAGATCGACATTTCCGGCGAGTCGGTCATCTTCCATTCCGGCGACAACCTGCTGACCGGCTACGAAAGCAAGCTGAACTTCGCCGTCGCCGCGACCATGACCAAAAGAGGCAAGGCGATCGTGGCGCTCAATTCCGTGGACACGGAGGGGCACAGCAACATTGTCATCCGGTTTGACGGCCGGTCCGACAACACCCACAGCACGCT
Source organism: Smithellaceae bacterium (assembly GCA_035448625.1). Lineage (GTDB taxonomy): Bacteria > Desulfobacterota > Syntrophia > Syntrophales > Smithellaceae > UBA8904. The sequence continues at coordinate 19,695 of DAOTJI010000006.1, forward strand.
CGGCGTCGTAAAGTATATCGTCACCGAATACGGCGTGGCCAATCTTTTCGGGAAGTCCATCCGGGAAAGAGCGCTGGCCATGATCGATATCGCCCACCCGGATCATCGCGAAGACCTGCTCAAGCAGGCCAAGGCGCTCAATTATGTTTACGCGGACCAGATTTATGTCGCCCGCCACGCGGCCAACTATCCGGCCCTGCTGGAAACGCGCAAATCCCTGAAGGACGGCCTGGAAATCAAGGTCCGCCCGATCAAGCCCTCCGACGAGGACAAGATGCGGCGGCTGTTTTACAACTTCTCCGACGAGTCGAAATATTTCCGTTATTTCGCCCCGAAGCCGGTCATGCCCCACAAGGAAATGCAGACCTATGTGAACATCGACTACGACCGGGTGCTGTCCGTGGTGGCCATTGTGGAGAAAGGGCGGAACGAAAGGATCATCGCGGAGGCTCGCTATGCGTTCGACAAAAGAGCCGACGCGTATGAAGTCGCCTTCATCGTTGATGAGGAATTTCAGGGAAAGGGCGTGGCCAGCTTTTTGTTCCGGTATCTGGTCAAAATCGCGCGCGACCGGCAAATCCGCTGGTTTATCGCCTATGTGCTGCCGCGCAACGAATCCATGCTGAAGGTCTTTGAAAAATCAAAGTTGCCCATACAGAAATCGTATGAAAACGACGCGCTGGCTTTGCGTTTTGACCTGACGCAGGCGGAGGCGGAGCCGGACGCAGCCGCGAAAAAATAGGCGCGGTTGATCGCAATTCATTCTTGCCATAACCACGGGATTATGGAATACTTCGGCGCAACTCCGGCCGATTCGTTGTGCATTCGGGGTTTGTCGTTTTTTGCCCCGGCTATGGAAACAAAATCAGCCGTATCCATTATATCGAGGGAGGTAGCAGGATCATGTCAAATGCAGTCATTGTCAGCGGTGTGCGAACCGCGGTTGGAGCCTTCGGCGGCTCTCTGAAAGACGTTCCCGCCAAAGATCTGGGAGCGCTGGTGATTCGTGAAGTGTTAAACAAAACCGGTTTCAAGCCGGCTCTGCCGGCTCATGCCAGGGAAGACGCGCCGGATACGGCCAAAAGCGAGGGTCTCTGCCCCATCGAACAACAGTACGCTAAATGGGACGGCAATCTCCGGGAAATCGCCGTGGACGAAGTGATCATGGGCAACGTCATCGGTGCGGGCCAGGGTCAGAACGTCGGACGCCAGGCCATGATCCGCGCCGGCCTTCCCAAGGAAACGACCGCCATCACCGTCAATAAGGTTTGCGCCTCCGGCATGAAAGCCATTGCGCTTGCCGCCGCCACCATCAAGGCCGGCGACAACGAAGTGGTGATCGCGGGCGGCATGGAAAACATGAGTGACGTGCCCATCGGTCTGCCCAAGGCCCGCTGGGGACACCGTATGGATATGCCGTTCGGCAAAACCGTCGACCTGATGGTGTTTGATGCCTTGTATGAAATCTTTTACGGCTACCATATGGGCGTCACCGCCGAAAACATCGCCGCGCGCTACCAGATTTCCCGCGAGGAGCAGGACAAACTCAGCCTCGAGAGCCACACCCGCGCCCGCAACGCGATCAAAAGCGGCCTTTTGAAAGATGAAATTGTTCCCGTGACGATTCCCCAGAAAAAGGGCAATCCCATCGTCTTCGACACGGATGAACGCCCGATGGAAACCAGCATGGAAAAGCTCGCCAAGTTGGGCACGGCCTTCAAGAAAGACGGCACGGTGACGGCCGGCAACGCTTCCGGCATCAACGACGCCGCGGTCGCTCTGCTGATCATGAGCGAGGACAAGGCCAAGCAGATGGGCTTGAAGCCCCTGGCCAGAATCAAGGGTTACGCCTCCGGCGGCGTCGATCCGGCGTACATGGGACTGGGGCCTATTCCCGCCGTGCGCAAACTGCTCCGGATTACCGGCACGTCGATCAAGGATTACGGCCTGTTTGAACTCAACGAAGCGTTCGCCGCCCAGGCCATCTCCTGCCTGCGCGAGCTGAACATCCCCTGGGACATCACCAACGTCAATGGTTCGGCCATTTCCATCGGCCATCCGGTCGGCTGTTCCGGCGCGCGCATCGTTCTGGCGCTGGCCAATGAGATGAAGCGACGCAACGTGAGTCTGGGGCTGGCTTCCCTGTGCATCGGCGGCGGGCAGGGCATGGCCATTGCCATTGAGGCGGTTTAACCAATATTTATATCGCGGGGAACGGTTTCAATAACCTGGCCACCGAAAGGCGGCGCGAGGTCACGCGACCGTTCCCTGTATTTTCCTGGAGCGGTTCATGCCTCATCAAACCGTCAACGGCATCAAAATCTATTACGAAGAAAAGGGAACGGGTGAGCCGTTGCTGCTCCTCAACGGCCTGGCTTTCCCGATGGACTTGTGGTTCGCGCAGATCGAGGAGTTGTCCAAAGACTTCCGTGTGATTGCGATGGACAACCGGGGCATCGGCCTAAGCGACAAGCCGGACGACGTGTATTCCATGGAGTTGATGGCCTCTGATTCGGTGGGGTTGCTCCGGTCGCTGGGTATCCAAAAAGCAAACGTGGCCGGCCTGTCCATGGGAGGCTTCATTTCCCAGGAAATCGCGCTTTCCTATCCGGAAATGGTCAACCGGCTGGTGCTGGTGGCGACCGGCATGGGCGGCCCCCGGTCGCTGGCGCTGGGAAAGCCGTTTTGGGACAGAATCGCCGCGGCCATTGCCGGAAAGAAGCCCCGGGAAATCTATCGTATCGATCTGACGCTGATGACCGCCCCGGGATTTGCAAAGCAACACCCGGATATCGTGGACAAGGCCGTCGAACTGCGCATGAAAAATCCGCAGCCTTTCTATGCCTTTGTGCGGCAGTATACGGCCGCCGGATTGTTTGACATAAACGAGCGGGCGCATAAAATCCATCACCCCACCCTGATCGTTTTAGGCCGGGAAGACCCGATTTTTCCGATTGTCCTGGCGGAGGATTTCCCTCAGAAGATGCCGCACGCAAAGATCGTGATCTACGAGAACTGCGGCCACGCGATCCATCTGGAAAAACCGGACCGGCTTTCAAAAGATATAAGAGAATTTTTAAAAGGGAATTCGACCGAAGACGGAAGGTCTATTGTGTAGGCCTTCGGCCTTCATTGGAAAGGCGCTGGCAGCGCCTGCATTGTTTAGCCTTCGGTCTCGCGCCCCCTTCAAGGGGCTCCGCCTATTTGCTGTATGGGAACAAAAAACCTCAAAACGGTTTCGCCGGACGAAGCCGTAAAGGTCATTCGCTCGGGCGATCACGTCCATATCAGCGCGACGTCCAACACTCCCGCGTGCCTGGTCAAGGCGCTTTGCCGGCGCGGCCGCTCGGGCGAACTTGGCAGCGTCCACATCCATCATCTGCACACGGAAGGTCCCGCCCCTTACGCCGATCCGTCGTTTGAAGGCGTTTTTCAGCTCGACTCTTTTTTTGTCGGCCCCAATGTCCGTTCCTGGACGCAGCAGGGATACGCCGATTACATCCCCGTTTTTCTGGGCGAAACCCAGCGGCTCTACCGGGAAGGATACCTCCCGTGCGACGTGGCCCTGATTCAGGTGAGTCCGCCCGACGAGCTGGGGCATGTCTCCCTGGGGACGTCGGTGGACGCGTCCGTGGCCGCCGTCGAAAAGGCCAGGGTCGTAATCGCCGTGATCAATCCGCACGTGCCCCACACCTACGGCGACGGCCTCATTCCCACCGATCGTATCCACCTTTTCGTGGAAGACGGCACGCCGCTGGAAACAGTTCATTTCGCCCCGCCCGGCGACGTCGAAGCGGCCATCGGCAAACACTGCGCGTCGCTTATTGAAGACGGAGCGACGCTGCAGATGGGTATCGGCGCGATTCCCAACGCGGTGCTTGCGCAGCTTTCCGGGCATAAAAATCTGGGAATCCACACGGAAATGTTCGCCGACGGCGTGATCGATCTGGTCGAAAGGGGCGTCATCAACGGAGAGAACAAAGCGATCGACCGCGGCAAAATGGTGGCGACGTTTCTTTTGGGGTCCAAAAGACTTTACGACTACACGCACCGCAACGACCGGGTCCTGATGAAAGACGTCGGCTACACCAACGATCCGTTCATCATCGCAAAAAACCCGAAGGCCACGGCGATCAACTCCGCGCTCCAGATCGATCTGACCGGCCAGATCTGCGCCGACTCGCTGGGGACGAAATGCTACTCCGGCGTTGGAGGGCAGATCGACTTTTTTTACGGCGCGTCGCGCTCGGCGGGCGGCAAACCCATTCTGGCCATGCCGTCGGTGACGGAAAAAGGGGTGAGCAAAATCGCTCCCGTGCTGTTGCCCGGCGCGGGCGTGGTGACGACGCGCGCCCATGCGCACTGGCTGGTAACGGAATTTGGAGCGGTGAATCTGTACGGCCGTTCCCTGCAGGAGCGGGCGCGTCTGATCATCGGCATCGCCCATCCGGACCACCGGGAAACGCTCGATCGGGCCGCGTTTGAACGCTTCGGCCCGCACTATCATTTTGTACGCACCTGACGAACTGGACCTGAGCCGCACGAAGTCTTGTTCCATTTTCCATTTTCTGCTACACTGCCTCCATGCAGAAATATAATTCCATGAGGAGGCAGCCCCACAGGGCAGCGGTTCAAAGAATTCTTTCGTGCATCGGTGCGTTTCAGCAGCCGGGAGAATGATTGCATGAAGGATCACGCCAAGACCAAACAGACCTTGATCGGTGAACTGGCTTCCTTGCGCGAAAGGATCGCGAAGCTGGAGCGCTCCGCGCTGGAACAAAAGCAGGCGGAGGAGGAGCTGAGAGAAAGCGCGGAGAAATACCGGCTGCTTTTCGAGTATTCCCCCCTGGGCCATTTTTACTTTGACGAAAAGGGCATCATCGTCGCGTGCAATGATCATTTTGTTGACATTATCGGGTCTTCCCGAAAAGTCCTGATTGGCCTGAAATTGTTCGGCCTGCGGGATCAAAAGATTGTTGACGCGGTTCAGAAAGCGCTGGACGGCAAAACCGTCGTTTATGAGGATGTGTACCAGTCCGTCACCGCGGACAAAGCCACGCCGGTAAGGGCTATTTTTACGCCGATTCATCTGGAAGGCAAGGGGGTTATCG
>DAOTJI010000006.1:24905-59841 GCA_035448625.1 Smithellaceae bacterium
ACGCCGGTAAGGGCTATTTTTACGCCGATTCATCTGGAAGGCAAGGGGGTTATCGGGGGTTTGGCGATCATTGAAGACATCACCGAACGCAGGCGCGCGGAGGCGGCGCTGAGGGAGAGCGAAGAACATTACCGGTCTCTGGTCGAAAATGCCGATGAGGCGATCCTCGTGATCCAGGACGGCAGGATCAAATTTGTCAACGCCCGGGCGGTCGAGGCCTTTGGATATTCGGTGCGGGAATTTATGTCGATCCCTGTCTTTGAGCTGGTGCACCCGGAGGACAGAGAAATAGTGATCCAACGGTATCTTGAGAAAATCAACGGCGATGCCGCTCCCACGCGGCATACCTACCGGGCGCTTCACAAGGAGGGGCTCGTCGCCTGGATTGAAATCAGCTCCATCCTCATCAATTGGGAGGGCCGGCCCGCCACCTTGAATCTCATAACGGATATCACCGACCGCAAAAAGGCGGAGGACGCCCTGCGGGAAAGGGAGGAGAAGTACCGGACCATTCTGGAAAGCATAGAAGACGGCTACTTCGAACAGGATCTCGCCGGCAACTTTGTTTTCGTAAACGATTCCATGTCCAGAATCTACGGGTATTCGAAGGAAGAATTAATCGGGTTGAACTACAAGCAGTACACCGATTTGGAAAGCGGCAGAAAATGCTATCAGATCTACTTGAATATTTACAAAACGGGGAAGCCCGGAAAAGTCGTCGATTTTGACATTATCCGCAAAGACGGGACCCGAAGGCATGTCGAATCGTCCGTGTCTCTTATCCGGGACAACGCGGGAACTCCGGTCGCATTTCGGGGCATTGTGCGGGACGTTACGGAGCGCAAGCAGGCGGAGGAGGCCCTGGCCCAAAGTTTTGCCAGGCTGCGCGACGCGCTGAGTGCCACCGTTCAGGCAACCGCCATGATTGTGGAAACCAGGGACCCTTACACGGCGGGCCATCAGCGCCGGGTGGCCGACCTGGGACGGGCCATTGCCGTGGAGATGAAACTGACCGACGAGCAGATCGAAGGCGTTCACATGGCCGGCATGGTCCATGATCTGGGCAAAATATCCGTTCCCTCCGAGATCCTCAGCAAGCCCACCAGACTCACCGATCTGGAGTCCCGGCTGATCAAGACGCACTCGCAGTCCGGTTATGACATTCTCAAGGACATCGAGTTTCCCTGGCCCATTGCGAGGATTGTTCTGGAGCACCATGAACGGATGAACGGCTCCGGTTATCCCAATGGCCTCAAAGGGGATCAGTCGCTTCCGGAGTCCCGGATCCTGTCCGTTGCGGACGCCGTGGAAGCGATGGCCTCGCATCGTCCCTACCGCCCCGGGCTGGGCATCGATGCCGCCCTGGCCGAGATCGAAGCGAACCGGGGGGTTCTCTATGACCCGCTTGTGGTGGATGCCTGTTTGAAATTGTTTCGCGAAAAGGGCTATCGCCTGCCCGAGTCCTGAAAATCCTCCCGAACCGAATTCGCCGAAGCAGACCCTCCGGTCATCCGGAATGCCGGAGACCTCCTGCTTTTGAAGGATTCCACGGCCGCTGCAGCCCGTCATCGCGATCCAAAGATACCCCCACTTTTGATGAAATCTTCAGCACGATCGCTCATCTTTCCCGTCCCCCTTTATTGGAAGCGGGGGGCAAAGCCGATCCGGCCGCCGGACATAAGCGAAGCATGAATCGTAAGGACGATGGCCGAGCCGGGCGTTTCCGGACAACTTCCTGAAATACGCGTTTTTTCCTGCGGTCTTTTTGTGGTATAGTGCCGCTCGTGTGCGGTAAGAAACTTCTGCGTGAGACGGAACGGAAATCATGAAAGTCTTTAAAATCAAATTTGGGAAGAGCGGCGAAGCTGCAGATGCATTCGGAATACGTTTTCTGGGGGACTTTGACGACAAGGTGGGGCAGGGCGGCAGCTTCAGCGTCATCATCTCCTCGCCGGACTCGGCACCCCTGGTCACGCACCAAAGGATTACGATCTGGTTTACGTTTGAAAAAATCAGGCCCTACGACGATGTCACCGGCTTTATCCGCCGGCTGACGGAACTCCTGAAGGAGAAAGATTACATCGTCAAATACTCCTTTATTGACGGGCTGTTCAATACAACGCTGCTGGATCGCACAAATCCCGCCCAAAAGCTTTCCGAGCAAAAGGACGCTGACGACGCCGCTGCCGGTTTTTCCGTCACGGCCGAAAAACAGAGCGCCAGGCTGAAATTTACAGTGGATGAGATCGTATCGGTGAGCGAAGTAGCCGCGAAACTGGGCCGCACGATTTACGGCAGAAATCTGGAGAGGGTCAGGGTCAACCGATAAATTGGAACCGTGATCACGGTTCGAGGATCAGTTGAAAATCGTCTCTTTGCCTTTCCAGGTCCCGAAGCAGTTTCCCGGCCCGGTGAAAATCCCCGCCCATGGATTTCTTAAAAAGGCCGGCCTGTTTCCAGACGATTCGGGTCTCTGCGCGCTCCCTCGCCTTTTTCTTCCGGCCGCAGGCTCTTCACAAGTTCGGCCAGTTCTGGATCGAATATTTTTCCTTTCTGCTCATCGAAAAACCGCAGGGTCTGCTCTTTGCTCCAGGCCTTGCGGTAGGGCCGGTCGGCCGTCAGGGCGTCATAGACGTCGGCGGCGCAGATGATCCGCGCGGCCAGGGGAATGTCTTTGCCGGCGTTGCCGGCCGGGTAGCCTGTTCCGTCCCAGCGTTCATGATGATGGAGAATGCCGGGAAGGATCGTCTCGTAAGAAGGAATGGAAGCAATAATATCCGCGCCCGCCCGGGGATGCTTTTTGACGATGTCGAATTCCTCATCCGTCAGCTTCCCCGGTTTGTCGAGAATCTGTTCCGGGACGGCGATTTTTCCGATGTCGTGAAGGATCGCGGAGATGCCGAGTATGCGCATCTGGTCGTCGTTTAGATTCAGGCGGCGTCCAATTTCCTCGGATAATCGGGTGACCCGCTCGCTGTGGCCGGCGGTCCAGGGCGACTTGGCGTCGATCGCACGGGTCAGGGCGATCAGGATTCCGATCAGGAGATTTTCTCTTTCCCTCGTTCCATCGATAATTCGGGAGGCCATGTTGTTCAGGGCTTCCGCCAGGACGCCGATTTCATCCTTTCTCCCCGTGGAAAAACGGTTTCCGTACTGTCCGGAAGCAATCATCTTTGCCTCCTCCGCGAGTTGCTCGATCGGGCGGGCGAAACGGTTGCTGAAAAGATACCCAAGGGTGCGCGAAACCAACAGCAAGCCGAAAAAGAAGATCAGGCCTTTGTAGGTGTTTTCCCGCAGGCTTTTGAGAAGGCTGAAGCGGTGTACATCAAAGGAGAGAATGAAGGGCTGGGGGCTTTTTTCATTTGTGATGTCGATTTTGACGTTCACCTTGTCCGGCGCGCCGAAAAAAAACGGCGAGGAGGTCAGAATTTTTTTCTCCCGGGCCTTTTCCAGCCGGCGGGTGTCCGCTCCGTCGGAGATCGCTTCCGTGTGGACGATGCCTCCGGCATCCAGGTACAGGCGCCGCCATTGACCGCCATCCTGCGCGTAGAGGTCAAATTGGATTTGGGATAAAATGCCGTGACGGTCTCTGGCGTATTTGGCAAGGTCCGCCTTCATCCGTTCAAGCTGCTGCAGGAGCGCCCCGCCTTGCCGCGCGCCGTCTTCGGCCGTGACGGCGGCGATGCGCTGGCCGATGGCATTGGAAGCCAGATCGATAAACGTATTGGTTTCGGATATGGCCAGATAAATGAAAACGGCATAGCCGATGAGCAGGCCGAAAAGCGTGAACGAAACGGTTAACCGCCTGCCGATCGACGGCTTCCAGAACGCCAGGAATTTCTTGACGGTGGATTGCAGGGAACGGTCGGCCGCGACAACCATCAGGCTAGAGTCCTTCGTCTTTTGACGCCGCGCTTACGCGCATTCGCTGTAGCCGCAGAGGCGGCAGACGGCGCATCCGCCCTCGTGCTCGATGATGCCGCCGCAGTCCGGACAGGCGCCTTTGAGGAAAACGCGTTTCACATGCTGCACCTTGCCGCCGTTGGCCGCCACGTGCGCCTGAATCGCTTTGGCCACCGCGTCGGCGCAGGACAGGACCTTGTTTTCACCGAAGCCGGAAGGGGAATGGCAGGAAATGCCCTGCAGCTGCTTGACGACCTGACGCGCCTGAAGTCCGCTGCGCCAGGCCAGCGATACCATGCGTCCGATCGCTTCGCTCTGGGAGGCGGCGCATCCGCCCGCTTTGCCCATCGTGGTAAAGAGTTCGAAAAGACCCGTATCGTCCTCATTCACCGTGACGTACAGAGGTCCGCATCCCGTCTGCATCTGATAGGTCCAGCCTTTAAGGACTTTGGGCCGTTCGCGTTTGGTCGCCGGCTTTCCCTGGACGGCGCCCGCTTCCGCCTCTTCTTTTTTCCCGACGCTCAAAACCTGATGGTCCCTTGAGCCGTCGCGGTAAATCGTGACGCCCTTGCAGTCAAGCTTGTAGGCCAGTTCATAGACGCTGGCCACATCCTGGATCGACGCGCTTTTGGCGAAGTTGACGGTTTTGCTGACGGCGTTGTCCGTAAACTTCTGAAAGGCGGCCTGCATTCGAATGTGCACTTCCGGCGTGATGTCGTGAGCGGTGACAAACACGTTGCGGATCTCTTCCGGAATTTCCGTGATGCCGTTCAGCGTTCCGTGTTCGGCAATCCGCTGCATCAGCTCCGGTGAGTAAAACCCCTTTTCTTTGGCCATGGCTTCAAAGAGGGGATGGACTTCCAGCAGAATATCGTTGTCCATTACCTGCCGGACGTAGGACACGGCAAAAAGCGGTTCCACGCCGGAAGAGGCGTTGGCGATGATGGAAATCGTGCCGGTGGGCGCGATCGTGGTCACGGTGGCGTTGCGGATGGGCGGTTCGCCTTTTTTGTCGTAGACGGATCCTTTGAAATTCGGAAAGGCGCCCCGGCTCTTGGCCAGCGCACGGGACGCTGCGTGTCCCTGTTCATTGATGAACCCCATGACTTTGTGGGCCAGTTCAACGGCTTCTTCGGTGTTGTAGGGAATGCCCAGCGCGATCAGCATATCCGCCCAGCCCATGACGCCCAGACCGATCTTGCGGTTGCCCATGGTCATTTCGTGGATTTTCGGCAGGGGATAGTTGTTGACTTCCACGACGTTGTCCAGAAAATGAACGGCCAGTTGAACCACCCGGCCCAGCCGCTTCCAGTTGATCTTGCCGTTCTGGACCATTTTCCCCAGGTTGATGGAGCCCAGGTTGCACGATTCGTAAGGCAGAAGGGGCTGCTCTCCGCAGGGGTTCGTGGATTCGATTTGCCCGACGTGGGGCGTCGGGTTGTCCCGGTTGAGCCGGTCGAGAAAAACGATGCCCGGCTCCCCGTTTTCCCAGGCCTGCGTGACGATGCGGTTGAAAACCTTGCGGGCATTGAGGGTCCCGGAAATCTGGTTGTCGCGTGGATTGACGAGGTCGTAGTTTTCGTCTTTCTCCACGGCTTTCATGAAGGCTTCGGTCAGCCCTACGGAAATGTTGAAATTGTTGAGCTGCTTTTTGTCGGCCTTGCACATGATAAAATCCATAATGTCCGGGTGATCGACGCGCAGAATGCCCATGTTGGCGCCGCGCCGCGTTCCGCCCTGCTTGATCGTTTCCGTCGCCACGTCGAACACGCGCATAAAGGAGATCGGTCCGCTGGAAATGCCGGTGGTGGTCAAAACGACGTCATTGGCCGGGCGCAGGCGGGAAAAAGAAAACCCCGTCCCGCCGCCGGACTTATGGATCAGCGCGGTGTACTTCACGGCGTCGAAAATCTCTTCCATGGAATCGCCCACCGGCAGGACAAAGCAGGCGGATAACTGCCCCAGTTCGCGCCCGGCGTTCATCAGCGTCGGAGAGTTGGGCAGAAATTCCAGTTGGGTCATGATCCGGTAGAATTCCTCCGCGATCGCGTTCGTATCCTCTTTTTCATTAAACTTTTTGTCCGCGGCGGCGATGGTGTCCGCTACTCGCCGGAACATCTGAGCCGGAGCCTCCAGTACCTGTCCCTCTTTGTCACGCTTCAAATAGCGCCGCTCCAGAACCGTAATGGCGTTTTTGGTCAGTTCCGGAACGATAGGGGCATAGGTCTTCTTTTCCATGGGAATGAACTCCTTTGTGTATGAAAATAAGAGGGTTAATAAAAAACAAGCACTACATATTGTATGATGGCCTCCATTAACCACAACATCTAGGCATTGTCAATAGATTGAAAAAAATTATTTTGAACTTTTCAGAAAGGCAAAAAAAGGCGCGTGGTTGGACGTGAAAAATTCCGGTGTGTGCCGGACGATGGGGGCGATGGCCGGATGCTTTTTTAATGTTTTTTCAATGAAATTGCGGACATCCCCACGCTGCCACCCGGCGGGGTGGCGAAAGCCGCGGTAAAGGGACAAATCGCCTTCATAAAATTCCTGCGTGGACAAGTCTTGTGCTTCTGCGCTGTTGGCCGGAAGATTAAAAATCGCCAGGTTCAAAAAAGAAATACAGCCGGAATGCCGGACGATAAAATCCAGCGTTTCGTGCGCGTTCGCTTCCGTTTCCGGCGGTGTGCCGAACAGGAAATAACCGTAAACGGCAATGCCGGCCTTGTCGAGCGCAAGGAGCGCGGCCGCGGCTTCATTAGGGTCGATGCCTTTGGAGAGAGCATCCAGAACGGTCCGGCTTCCGGATTCCAGACCGAGTTTCAGCATCACGCAGCCGCTTTTTTTCAACGCCCGGCAAAAATCCTCGTCCGCCAGATGCCTGGTTACGCGGGCAAAGCCGTACCAGGGCGCGCCGGGCGGCTTTTCGATCAGCGCCTCGAGCAGCGCGGGAGAGACGGAGCTGTCCAGAAGGTGAATCAGGGATGCCTGGGTCTTTCGTGCAAGGCCTTCCAATTCATCCGCGACTCGCGAAACCGGCAGGGGCCGGTAGGGATTTGCTTCCGCCTTTTCCGGGCAGAACGAACATTTTCGCCACCAGCAGCCCTGCGCCGCGCTGTAGGGCAGGATAAAACCGGGAGAAAAATATCGGCTTTTTTCAAACGGATCGTAATCGACCGAGGGGCCTTTCCCGCTGGAGGGGATGCCCAAAAGCGCCGGCAGTTTTTCCTCTCCCGCTCCTTCCACCAGCTGGTCAACCAGGCCGGAGAACAAATCCGTTCGTCCCGTGAGACGAACCCAGGAGGTTGCGAGCGATCCGCCCAGAAGGATTTTCTGCCGGGGATTGATTTTTTTGACATAGCCGATCATGGCCATGGTGCAGAGCGCCTGGCTCAAGAAATTCATCGAGAAGCCGAGAAAGTCCGGCGATTCCCCGAGCGCCTGCATCAGGTGCCCGGAAAAGTAGGCGTAAAAAGGATTGGCTTGAGGCTGTTCGGCCGCCTGGATCAAATCAGAACTGTTCACCGGGGAGCGCAGGCTGTCTTGGTAGTCGGACAGGGACAGATGGACGCCGTAAGGCTTCCCGGCCATGTGCAGAAGGTGATGGATGTCTATGACGGCGCGGGAATAACGGCTTTTGTTTTGGAAGGCTTCAGGGGTATGAAGCAGATCCAGGTTGGACTCCAGATTTTTGCGGGCGCGAATGTCCCATCGGGCGGACCCTTCTTGCCGCTGCGCGGCGGCGCGCAGCAGGTGGAGAAGTCCTTCCACATTCGCGTCGATGACCCGGTGCTCGACACCGTCGGCGCTCAGGCAGGCGGAAAGCCTGGCGATCCCTGCCGGCGGTTCGGAGGGCTTCACGACGGGAGGATGAACAAGAATGATCTTCGCGGTTGCCATCGGCAAAGGTTTAGTATTGAACGCACTCTTGCGCAAGCAATATTCCATGCCTATATTTGAGTTGACAGAGCCGGGGCTTTACGCAATAGTTCCGCCGTGAAAAAAACATTCAAGAGCCGTTTGTGATTATGAAACAATTATCCGATGGATCTGCTCGGTTTACAATACTCCTTGTCCTGTGTGCGGCTTTTTTCATCGCGCTGGTTTCAGGCGCGGCGGAAGCGGCAGACCGCTATCCTTCTCACAGGGGAACGGCCGTTAATGATTTTGCCGGTGTGATCGACCCCGACAATGCCGCGAAAATGGAATCCCTGTCGCGGGAAATTCTGGAGAAGACAGGCACGGCGATCGTCGTGGCCACGCTGCCGGAGCTGGGGCCCGCCGAAGAAATCAATCTTTACGCGAGCGGTCTTTACCAGGCCTGGGGGATCGGGAAAAAAGGCGAGGACAAGGGTGTTCTGATTCTGCTGGCCATGAAGGAGCGGAAAATCCGCGTGGAGACCGGCTACGGCGTCGAAGGCGTGCTCACGGACGGCCGGGTGGGTGCGATCCTCGATCAGTTTGTGGTGCCTCATCTCAAGACGGGTGAAACCGGCAAGGCTCTTTACAATGCGATGCTGGCCTGCGGCGGCGATCTCGCCGAAGACGCGAAGGTTCAGTTGACCGGCGTCCCCGGCTTTTACCGCAGCGCCGCCCGTCCGGAAAAGAAGGGCGTCAATGTTTTGGGAATCCTGCTTTTTCTGATTGCCGCGGCCGTGCTGCTGGGAACGAGAACCGGACGGGAGATGCTGCCCTGGATTCTGTTGATGGTGCTGTCCGGCGGCGGCCGGGGCGGCGGCGGAGGCTTCGGCGGCGGGTTTGGCGGTTTCGGCGGCGGCATGAGCGGCGGCGGAGGAGCGGGCCGCAGTTTTTAAAATAAAGGATGGAGACCATGGCAAGAATACCGGATCAGCCCGAAGACATTTTTGTACCCCTGACCGAGGACTATCTCAATGCCTTCGGCAGGGATCTGGTTTCCCTGATGCTTTACGGCAGCGCGGCGGGCGGCTCTTACGTAAAGAGGAAATCGGACATCAATCTTCTGGTGGTTCTGACGCCGGAAGGCATGAACCGCCTGGAAGACGCCTTTGTTTTGGTGAAAAAATGGAGAAAGCGCAATGTGGCCGTACCGCTGTTTTTGACAAAGGAATTCATTGCTTCCTCTCTGGATGCATACCCGATCGAATTTCTCAACATGCAGCAGCATTGCGTTTTGATTTACGGGGAAAATGTTCTCGAGCCGCTGGTGTTCAAACCGGAGGATCTCCGCCTGCAGATCGAACGGGAAATCAAATCCAAGATCATTTTGCTCCGGGAAGGGTATCTGGAATCCGAAGGGTCGGCGCGCCGCGTCAGAGAACTGATCGGCCGATCGCTGGTCGCCCTGGTTTCCATTTTTAACGCTATGCTGCATTTAAAGCAGGCCCGCCCCCCCCGGCACAAGAAGGAAACGATTGAGGAAGCCGGCAGGATTTTCGGCGTCGATGCGGCCGTCTTTGCGCGTTGTTTCGACATCAAGGCCAAAACGGACGGACTTTCCGGCAAAGAAGTGTTGGAGGTGTTCAAACGGTATTTGCAGGAAGCGGAAAGAATCAGTCATTTGATCGATGGATTAAAATAAATTTACGCGATGGAGGAGGAAAAAATGTCGGCAGGAAAGAAAATCATCATTGTGGTGGCGGTCATTGCCGTTTTGGGGATTTCTCTGTATTCCCTTTTCGCGGGCAACTACAACAAATTCGTGAAAATGGATGTCGCCATCAAGTCGGCCTGGGCACAGGTGGAAAATCAGCTGCAGCGCCGCTACGACCTGATTCCCAATCTGGTGGAAACGGTCAAAGGCTACGCCAAGCAGGAGAAGGATGTGCTGGTGGAAGTGACCAACGCACGCTCGAAAGTCGGCGGAGCCGGGACGGTTCCCGACAAGATCGCGGCCAACAACGAACTGACGGGAGCCTTGAGCCGTCTGATGGTCGTCGTGGAGCGCTACCCGGACTTGAAGTCGAATCAGAATTTCATGCAGTTGCAGGATGAACTGGCCGGGACGGAAAACCGCATTGCCGTGGAAAGAATGAGATACAACGATGCCGTGAAAATCTACAACCAGGCCATCCGGACGTTCCCGGCCAATATTGTCGCGGGCATGTTCGGATTTAAGGAAGCCGCCTTCTTTGAAGCGCCCAAAGAAGCCAAAGCCCCGCCTCAGGTCAAATTCTGATCCCGCATTCATGAGGGGAACGGTGTCTGACCGTTCCCCTCATGCTTTTTGCCGTTTGGATTCAGCGCCGGTGAAGCCGCTCGCCCCGCCTATTTTTTGTTGGACTGTCTCCAGATCTTTCTCTTTTCGGCTTCCCGGATCAGGTCCTCTCGGAAATCCGGATGGGCGATGGAAATCAGTTTTTCCGCGCGGTACCAGGTGGGGCAGGTTTTCAGAGACACGCAGCCGTATTCGGTGACCACATGGTTCACCATCTGCCGGGTCACGGTGGTGATGGAGCCGATGTCGAAATTCGGCACGATTCTGGAAATGACCGAGCCGTCCTTGTTGGTGTGCGTGGAGGGCAGGCAGATAAAGCTGCGCCCGCCTTTGGACCAGTAGGCGCCGAGGACGAAGTCCGACATGCCGCCGTTGCCGGACACCTGCTTGAATCCCGAGCTCTCCGCGTTGACCTGGCCGTAGAGATCCACCTGCAGGGCCTGGTTGATGGAGACCAGGTTTTCGATCTGGCAAAGTTGCGTCGGGTGGTTCACGTAACCGACGGAACAGGAGGCGATGGCGGGATTGTGGTCCATCCACTCGTAAAGCTTTTTGTTGCCCAGCGCAAAGGTATAATTGATTTTTCCCGTGTCGAACTTCTTGTGCCGGCCGGTCATTCTTCCGGACTCGTACATGTCCCGGTAGGCGTCCACCAGCATTTCCGTCCAGCCGCCCAGATCTTTCAAATCCGTCTCGCTGATCATCTTCCCCAGAATGTTCGGCATGCCGCCGATGCCCAGTTGAATGCAGTCGCCGTCCTTGAGGTACCGAAGAACATTTTCGGCGATTTTCCGGTCCACGTCGGTCGGCGTGACTTCGGGCAGTTCGGCCAGCGGCGTGTTTTCGCCCTCCACGACATACGTGACCTGAGAGATATGGATCCGCTCCATGTTTCCCCCGTAACAATAGGGGATATTCTCGTTGACCTCCACAATGCAGGCTTTGGCCGTGGTGGCCTGGAGATAGCAGCAGGAATTGTGAAGGCCCCAGTTGAAGAAGCCGTCTTTATCCATCGGCGTCACCTGGCAGAAGAACACGTCACGCAGCTTCGTGCCCAGTTTTGACGGATCCGTCTGAGCGTATCTCATGTAGAGCTCCGACTCACCGTAGAGCGTCGGCTGATAGAAAACCCCTTTGCACTGCTGCTGCATGATGCGGGTCAGCAGGCTGAAATGCTGGTCGTTGTAAGTGAACACTTCACCCTGCGGATCCTTGAGCACGACTTCCGGAACCGGCGGAATCGTCACCGCCGCCATGATGTTGATGTCCTTCAGCTCCTCCTTGCGGGCCGCCAGGGCCCGGTCGCAGAGAACCGGCTTCCCGTTGAACATGGCGAAGTCGATCCAGTCGCCTGATTTGACGATGCGCACCGCCTCTTCGGCCGTTCGCAGTTTTTCCTTGTACAGTTCCTGATGATTTTTCAAATTTACATCCTCCTGGCACAAAATATTTTTATATTCACCGGTGATGTCCGGCTTTCCACTGGGTTATGCCATACGCCTGGCGCAGGGCAGGACTGTTTTCCGCGTGAATTCGTTTGGGACCGGTCAAGACAGGAGAAAGGCTTCAAAACGCTTCATCGGATTTTCGGATCAGGGAATCGCAGGCGCGATGCCCGGAAGTTTCTTGGATTATAGACAAGGGAATTCGTGTTGTCAAGATTTTCTGACTTACGGTCAGGTCCCTTCCGGGCCGAAACCCGTCCGCCAGAGGCCGTCCGTCATGATGATGCGGGAAGGATCCCCGGGCCGCGCCGGTTGCTTGTATCTTTCAATGCCGTATTCCGGGTCATGAGGCAGTTTGATCATGTTTTCCCCGGGCTCGGGCAGAATGGGATAAATGGCCCTTCTGCGGACCCCGGCAAAAAGTTCGTCAAGGCAGGGGTAGCGGGTCAGTTCTTCCAGCGTCTTCAGGGTCGGCGGCATCAGCACGATTTCCCTGCCGCGGTACCTGCGCAAAACTTCTTCGGGTCCGGCCCAGAGGCTGTCCGTCAGTTCGCCCTGATCGGTGGCGGCTGACTGGTTTTCCGGGAGCGCGGCCAGAAAAAAACGGGTACTGAATCGCTTCGGCAGGAATTCCGGCGTAATCCAGTGGGCGTAGGGGACCAGTAAGTCGAGGGGAAAAAGCAGATTTTCACGCCGGGCCATCTCGCCTAAAGTTATCCGGCCGGCGTTCAGTTCTCTGCGGTAGGCGGCAAATCGCGCCCTTTGCCCTTCCGAATTCAGTTCCAGGGGGCTTCCGTCCCGCTTCCGCGCCAGCAGGATACCCGTTTCTTCAAAGGTTTCCCGGATGGCGCAGACAAACAGGCTCTGCGCCGTTTCCGGGGAAAGGGAAGCATCCGGCAGGAGCTTGTGCAGATCGAAGCCCGGCGGCGGGGAAATAAAGCTCCGGAGCCCTTCATCCCGGTCGGCTTCCGCAATCTGACCGCCCGGGAAAACATACGCCTCCGCCATGAAAGACGAGCGGCTGTGGCGGCGGGCCAGAAAAACATGCCAGGCATCCGCCGGATGGCTGCTCACCAGAATGACGGTCGCCGACTCTTTCGGCACGGAAGGTTGTCCGGATGGGGGCACGCCGTCTCCTTTGTCTATTTGGCGATCTGCCCGCCGTCCACGACCATGATGTGGCCGGTGATGAATCGGGATGCTTCGGAGGCCAGGAATACCGCCGCGCCTTTCATATCGTCGATTTCGCCGACGCGGCGCAGGGGAATTTCGTTGACAATGGCGTCGCGGATCGCTTTGAATTCCGGCTTGTCGATGTAAGCCATCATATCCGTGTGGAAAAATCCCGGCGCGATGGCGTTGACCCGGATTTTATAGGGCGCCAGCTTCACCGCGAGGTTCATGGTCAGCAGGTTGATGGCCGCCTTGGTGGAGTTGTAGGGAACGGCCGGATGCGCTTCCTCGATGGAGCCGCGGAACGCCATGACGGAGGAGATGTTGATAATGTTGCCGCCTCCCTGCTCCTTCATGAGGCGCGCCACTTTCTGCGTCAGCACCCAGACACCCCGGACGTTGACGTTGAACAGCTGGTCCCATTTTTCCAGCGGGAAATCCAGCGTGGGCGCGCCCCAGGTCGCCCCGGCGTTGTTGACCAGAATGTCGATGCGGCCGAATTTGGCCACGGCTTCCTTCAGCATGGCATCCACGGTGTCTTCCTTGGCCATGTCGCAGGCGATCGCCACGGCCTTCACTTTTTGATTGGCCTCGAGTTCGGCGGCGGTCGCCTCGAGATTTTTGATTTTGCGCGAGGTCAAAATAATATCCGCGCCCGCTTCCGCGAGTCCTGTGGCGATAAACTTGCCGATGCCTCTGCCGCCGCCCGTTACCAGCGCCACTTTGCCTTTCAGTGAAAACATGTCCGTCAGTTTCATAGCTTCCTCCTTCATAAAATAGGGTCGACCGGGTATTTTCCGGAGACGTTCCAATGTGATCGGGGACTCTACCATAATTGGCCGGGGCCCGTAAACAAAATATGAATAAATGACCGAAAACCCGGTACGGGCGACATTGGCTTTGTGGATAAAGGATATTTATGTTATGTGGTTAGCCATGATGGACGACCGGCTGAAAAATATGACCCTGCAGCAGATGGAAGCGCTGATATATCTGGTGGAAGAGCGGAGTTTCAGCCGCGCGGCCGGGCGGATGCTTCTGACACAGCCCGCTTTGACCAAACAGATCCGCCACGTGGAAGACTGTCTGGGCGTGAAGGTGGTCAACCGCAGCCGCGACGGCGTTTCCCTGACGCCGGAGGGAAAGATTCTTTACGATGCCGCACGACGGATCGTCCGGCTGCGCCGGGACGCGGCGGACAAAATCCGGCAGCTTCAACAGCAGGCGGGCGGCGACGTCTATCTGAGCGCGAGCACGATTCCGGCCACCTACATTTTGCCGCGCGCCATCAGCGCCTTTAGAAACAAGCATCCCGACATCCGGATTTTTCTCAAAACGGAAGACAGTGAAGAAGTCATCAACCAGGTGCTGGACCGGGAGGTGGAAATCGGCTGCGTCGGGAAAAGACCGCAAAACGCGAAACTCGCCGGGGAACCCGTCTGGCACGACCGGCTGATTCTGGCGGTTGCCGCGGGGCATCGCTGGATCGAAAAAGGGCTCGTCTCCGTTTCCGAACTGCTGGAAGAGCCTTTTGTCCTGCGGGAAAAGGGTTCGGCGACCCGCGAAGTTTTTGAATCGTATATGAGAGAACAAAAGTCCGTTCGCCTTGCGGACTTCAACATCTGCGGCGAATTGGGCAGCTCCGAGGCCATCAAGGAAGCGGTTTTGGCGGGTTTGGGCGTCTCCGTTTTGTCTGTGCACGCCGTAGCCAGAGAACTGGCTTCCGGGATGCTGTTCGAGATTCCGTTGGCCTCCTGCCGTATCGAACGCCGGTTTTACTTGATTTACCTCAAACCGTTTGAGCCCCGCACGCATCATAAAACCTTTTTGGATTTTCTGAAGCACTACAAGGCGGTTCCCGCCCCGGGGGGAAAATCCTGAGTCCGGGGGGCGCGCGTCGTTTTTCCCGAGCCGGTCGGAGTCTTTGGCGGATCCGGTTCACGCAAAAAAGAACAGAGACGAAGGGAAGGTTTCAAATAGCAGCTTTTTCACCCCTTCGAGCGAGGTTGGATCCGTGAACGGCTCCACCAGGCTTACGGGGAGACCGGACGTTTTATCCGTTTTGCAATGCCAGGAGGCAATCAATCCGGGAACATAAATGACGCGGCAATCCACCGCGCCGCAGCAGGCGCTTCCGACGGTCGTGAGCCCCTCGACATACAGAAGCTGACGGCTGCCGTACGACAGGCGTCCTTCGGAAGTCACCTTCAGGATGACGGACATCAAACGGATTTCCCCGCCGCAGGGGACGTGAATGTATGCGTCCATGCAAGCTCCCATGAAAACATGGATTCCTTTTACCCCGCCCGGCCGTTTGGGGCAAATCAAATCTTTGAACGGGGAGGACAACGGGATTGCGGGGTGAAATCAAGGTATCCCCACCCTTGTTTTTATCCATATTTTCGTTGACATGTAAAATTTGAACCGTTATAATTTCAGCCAACACTGCTCTTTCGGTCGCAAGGTTCTACGGTACGTTTTTCATCCGGATCGATTCAGGCAGAACCAAAAACAAACGTCAACCAATCAGCAGGCAAATCAGGGGGCAGGTATGGATGAGGTGATCACCCGGATTGTTGCCATTGAAAGACAGTGCTCCGCCGAAGTCGAGCAGGCCCGGCAAAACTATTCCAAAAACATTGAATCCCGCCGCCGCCGCCTTGAGGAAGAAAAAACCAGGGCGTTTGCGCAAATCACCACTTCGGAGAATCTCCGCCTGACCCGCGCGATCGAGGAGGCCCAAAAAAAAACCGGGGAGGCCTCTTCGGCGTTTCAAAGAGACTGCGAAAGTCCTTTTCAAAATCCGGCTCTGGTTGAAGCGGTCCGGGAAGACATCATCTCCATCCTGCTCGGGGGGTAGAAAGCGATGCGGAACTACGCCGACGTGCCCAATTTACACGCGCGGATCCACGCCATGAGAAGCCGCCTCTTTACCCTGCGGGACTACATCCTGATGATTCGGGAGCCCGAGACCCTGCCCGGCCACGTCTCTGGAATACAGGATCCGACGGAAGCCAAGGAGACGCTCTTTGGGGAGCAGATCGCGCCGGTGTTCCGTCTGGCCACGGCCCATGAAAAATACACGCCGTTTTTTATCGCTCATCTCCGCCAGTATGAGGCGCACAACGCCAAGATTCTTCTGGCGATGGCGGCAGGCCACCGGAGCTTCCGCCAGTGGTATGATATCGGCCCCTTTGCCGCTCTGGACAGAGGACTGCTGGAGGAGCGGTTATCGCTGGACGACGTTAAATCGCTTCTGGCCGACCTCTATCAGGACGATGCATTCAGGACCATTTCCGGCTACCGGCAGCTGGTGGTTCATCTGGATGACTGCACCGCCCGGAATCTTTATCGCTCCGCCGAACTCCTTTCCGGCGCCGCCACGGAGGAATTTCGCGAAATGATGCTCAAACGGCTGGCCGTAATGATCCTGATCTGGTCATACCGTCTGGGCGTTCATCACCGCTTCCCGCAGGATAAAATCCGTTTTTACATGGACAAGTTTCAGGCGCTTTACGGGGGCAAGGCCTGGTATCGGGTTGGTCTGGAACAGGAAGCGCTCGCGGCCTATCTCGAGCAGAGAAGGAAAGATACGGGACAGGAACCTTCCGTTGCGGAAGTGGAACATTATCTTGAACAGACCTATTACGCCTGGATTGCCCGTACATTCCACCGGGATTTTCACTCCATTTGCTGCGTGGTTTCCTATTTGTGGCTTCTTTATTACCAGATCCGGAATCTTTTTCGGATCATTGACGGCCGCCGCTACGGCCTCGGCACCGATGCGATCATCCGCCGAATGATCTGTGAAGCGTGAGGTCGATATGTTTGTCAAATCGGATATTCGGAAAATCACCGTCGCTTTCGATCAAGCCTGCCGCCGCGGGGTTTATCTTGCACTGGGGAAGGCGGGGCTTGTTCACCTCACCCGCTTTTACGAAAAAGATTCCGTGGCGGACGGCGGACTGCAGGGCGAGGAGTCGCTGACCCGCGAGATCCTTTCGTCAACCGCCTATGCCCTTGCCGCCCTGCATCTGGAGCCGGAAGAGGGCGCAGGGGAGGCAGGGCTGGCGGATGCGGCCCGGGATGAGGCGTTTGCCTCCGGCGTGAAAAAAAAGCTGGAGCGGGCGCTTCGGCTTCAGACAAAAATCCGGGATCAGCAGGAAATCCTGATGCGGGACATCGAATATGCCCGGGCGCTGGAGCGCATGGGCATCGAAGCGGAAATGCTGAAAAAACCGGGCATCCTTCAAACGGTCTTCGGTACGGTGGAACAGACCGGCTGGCAGGTCCCGCCCTACGAGCGTTTTATGATCGTCAGGTCCGGGCATTTTGTGTTCGGCATGGCCCTGCCGGCTTTTACCGCCGACATGATGCGGTTTCTCAAAGACAACGGATTTGAAGACCTCTCGAAGGATGTCCGGACCCTCCCTTCCGCGGCGCTGGAAAAGCGCATGGATGTTTTGCGGCGTCGCCTTGCGGCGCTGGATGCCTGTGTCCGCCGCCTGAAAGAGGAAAAGGGAGAGGCGCTCCGGCGGATGAACGCCGACTACCGGGCCTACGAGGAAGTGCTCAAGGCCGTGCGCCTGTCCGTGATTTCATCGAAGGCCGTGTTCCTCACCGGTTGGATGGATGCACGGGAGAAGGCCCGGCTTTTGGAGATCATGAAAGAGGCGTGCGCAGGAAAGTTTGTCGTCTCCGAGCAGAAGGACGCAAACGCTCCGGTACGGTTGAGAAACCTGCGGTTTTTCCGGCCCTTTGAGCTGCTCGTCAAGATCATGGGGATGCCTTCACCGAATGAGCTGGATCCCACGCCGCTTACCGCCCTGACCTATGTGATGATGTTCGGACTCATGTTCGGCGATCTCGGGCAGGGCATCGTTCTGATGCTGTGCGGCCTGATCCTGGGAAAGTTCGGCCGGAAGAAAGCCCGCGAAGAACTGGCGCAGGCGGGAAGCATTCTCATGGCCTGCGGCGGCTCGGCGGCGGTCTGCGGCCTGCTGTACGGCAGCTTCTTTTCCAGCGAGCACCTCCTGCCCGCCCTGTGGTTCCACCCGACCGGCGAGATCATGCGCCTGTTTTTCTTCACCATCATGATGGGCGTGGTGTTTATCCTCATCGGCCTTTGCCTCAACATCATCAACAGCCTTCTGAATTCGGATTATTCCGAGGCCTTCCTGGAAAAGCGGGGACTGGCCGTCCTGGTCCTCTACGCGGCCATCGTCGTATTCGTCCTGCAGTACCGGGAAACCGGCCGGTCCCCCGCCTTGTGGGCTTTGGGGGTTTTTATCTTCCTTCCCCTGATGATCTTTTCGCTGCGCGGCCTGCTGAGTGCGCTGTTTCTGGGAAAACCGTGGCCGCACAGCCCGACGGAGTATGTCGTGGAAACGGTCATGGAGGTGGTGGAGATTGCGCTCAGCCTTTTCGCCAATACCATTTCTTTCATCCGCGTGGGCGCCTTTGCTCTTTCGCACGCGGGCTTGAGCATCGTCACTTACACGCTCGCGGGGATGGCCGATCCGTCCCTGAAATCCGTGGGCGCCGTCTTCGTCATCGTGTGCGGCAATATTTTCATCATCGGTTTCGAGGGGCTGATTTGCGGCATTCAGTCCATGCGTCTTGAATACTACGAATTTTTCAGCAAGTTTTTCAAGGGAGACGGGGTGGTCTTTTCCCCGTTTACGTTACCGGCAAAAACATCGGAGGTGTGAGATGTCCAGGAGCAGGCGGTTGGCGTTTCGGATGGGGGCGGCTTTCCTGTTCGCCTTTTGGTCTCTCTTTCCGGCCGTGGGATGGGCGTCCGAGGGAAGTCCGCTCAAGACGTTCACGGATGCGATCGGTCTGGCCTACATCGGCGCGGGGGTGGCCGTGGGATTTGCCTGCCTGGCCAGCGGATACGCGGTGGCCAAGATCGGCTCCGCGGCCATCGGAGCGGTGAGTGAAAAACCGGAACTGATGGGGCGCACCCTGGTATTTCTGGGGCTGGCGGAAGGCATCGCCATTTACGGCCTGATCATCGCCATCATGATTCTGAATAAACTGTAAGATGGAAAAGATCTACATGATCGGAGACATGGATACCGTCAGCGCCTTTCGCCTGGCCGGCGTCGAGGGCGTAGTGGCGGAACCTTCACGGGCCGCCGCCGCACTCGAAAGGATCGTCGGGAAAAAAGACGCGGGAATCGTTCTCATCACCAGCGCGCTGGCGTCGGGACTCGGGGAGCGCATTACACAGATCAATCTCGGCAGGCCGTCCCCGGTGGTGGTCGAGATTCCCGGCCTGGACGACCCGGAAGGCTTCCGCGGATCCGTGATGGCATATGTCGAGGAGGCGCTCGGGATATCGTTGTGAGCGTCATCGCCGCATCGGTTGTGCCGTAAGGAACGGCCGCACCGTTCCATACTCTAATAAGGATTCAATATGGATGACAACGCATCATTGGAAAATTCCATCCGGCGGGCATCGGAAGAAATGATTGCCGAGATTCGGGAGAAGGAAGCCCGCGAGCTTCGGCGGCTGGAAGAAGATTACGCGGCGGAGGTTGAGCGTTTTCGCAAAAAGACACAGGACGAAACGCAGGCTCGCCTCGATCAGGAGCTCTCCCGGATGGAAAACCGAGCCGTCCTGGAGAGAAAAAAGATCAAACTGGCGGCCCTGGAGCGATTTATCAGCCGGAGGGTGGAGGACGTGATGAAAGGGATCCGGAGCCATCCGCGCTACCGGCAATTTCTCGTGGACGCGGCAGCGGGCGCCGCTGCGGATATTCCGGAGAACGTGGAAGTGCGGATTGCGCCGGACGACGGCGTTTTCGGAAACGACATTGACGAGGCCCTTCGTTCGGCGGGGGGCGACCGGCGGATTCGCATCGAGGCCGATGCCTCGATCGGGTGGGGCGGCTGCCTGGTGGTGGATGCCGACGGGGGACGCATCTTCAACTGCACGCTGGAAAGAATTTATTTCCGGAAGGCTCTGCAGATTCGGCGAAAGGTCCTGCAGATGCTGCAGGATAAGGCCGGCGCGGTGGAGGGGAAGGAATCTGTGACCCGATAACGGTCCGGCCGCTTTCCATTGTTGCCTGCGGTCCGGCGCCATGAACCGGCGCGGGGCGGCTTTTCAGGAGTGAGCATGGAAAAACTGCTGACGGGAAAAGTGATTTCAGTCAACGGGCCGATTGTCGGGGCCGTTGGGCTTTCAGGGATTCGGATGTACGATATTGCCGAAGTCGGACCGGACCGCCTTATCGGCGAGGTGATCCGTCTTTCGGACGAGGTCGCCATCATTCAGGTGTATGAAGACAACACGGGCCTGAAGCCGGGGGACGAGGTGATTTCCTACGGCCGGCCGCTTTCCGTCCTTCTGGGGCCGGGCCTGATCGCCAGCATCTACGATGGGATTCAGCGGCCCCTGGTCGGGATCTCCGAGGCGTGCGGCAGTTATATCCGGAAGGGGATCAAACTTTCTCCCCTGAATGCGGCGGCGAAATGGAACTTCAAACCGCTTGTATCAACCGGGGCGGAGGTCGGCGAAGGAACCGCGCTGGGCGAGATTCAGGAGAGCCCGCTGGTCCTGCATCGCGTGTTGGTTCCTCCCGGCGTTTCCGGGAAACTGAAGAGCATTGCCGCAGCCGGCGCCTACACGATTGAAGATCCGGTCTATACCGTCGACACCGGTTCCGGCGTTTACGAAGGGAAGCTTGCCGCCTACTGGCCCGTGCGCAGGCCGCGCCCCGCCAAAACGAGAAAGAAGCCCTTCATTCCGCTCATTACCGGCCAGCGGGTCATCGACACGTTTTTCCCCATTGCCCGCGGCGGCACGGCGGCCATCCCCGGCGGCTTCGGAACCGGCAAAACCATGACGCAGCATGCACTGGCCAAATGGTGCAACGCGGACATCATCGTCTACATCGGCTGCGGCGAACGCGGCAACGAAATGACGGATGTGTTGACGGATTTTCCGAAGCTGGTGGACGAGCGAAACGGCCGTCCGCTGATCGAGCGGACGGTGATGATCGCGAACACGTCCAATATGCCGGTGCCGGCGCGTGAAGTCAGCATTTACACCGGGGTGACCATTGCGGAGTACTACCGTGACATGGGTTACAGCGTGGCCGTAATGGCGGATTCCACTTCCCGCTGGGCGGAGGCCTTGCGCGAACTGGCCAGCCGCCTGGGCGACATGCCGGCCGAGGAGGGATTTCCACCGTACCTGGCCACCAGGCTGGCGGAGTTTTACGAGCGGGCGGGTCTGGTGGAAACGCTCTCCGGGAAAGACGGAGACATCACCATTATCGGCGCCGTGTCTCCCCCCGGCGGAGATTTCTCGGAGCCCGTCACCCAGCACACCTCGCGGTTCGTGCGGTGCTTCTGGGCGCTCGACAAGACGCTGGCCGACGCGCGCCACTACCCTTCCATCAGCTGGATCGACAGTTACACCGAATACCTCTCCGACATCGAGGGCTGGTGGAAAAATCTGGATCCTGCGTGGCTTGCAACCCGAAACGAAGTGATGAACATACTGCTTGAGGATCACCGGCTCGAACAGGTGGTGAAGCTGGTCGGAAGCGACGCGCTGCCGCCCGCAGAACAATACATCCTTTTCTGCGCCGAATCGGTCAAGAACGCCTTTCTCCAGCAGAACTCCTTCGATCCCCAGGACAAATTCTGTTCTCCGGAAAAACAGTTGAAAATTCTCGCGAGCCTGCTTCTCCTATACAAAAAAGGCCTGGAGCAGGTGCGCGCCGGAGTGAGCGTGAAGGAAATTGCCGCGCTGGAAGAAACGTCCCGTCTGGTGCGGCTGAAATCGGAAATTCCCAATCAGGACATCGGAAAAATCGACGAGTACATGAGCCTGCTGGAGCGGAAGCTTGCCTCGCTCGCAGCGCCGCCGAAAGGAGCATAGCATGTCCGCGGAAATCGAATACACCAACCTGTCGGGAATCGCGGGCCCTTTGATTTTTGTCGACGGCATCCGGGGGGTCGGCTACGGAGACATCGTGGAAATCCGGGACGCTTCGGGCGAGCTGCGCACCGGCCAGACGCTGGAAGTGGATGAGCACAGGGCCGTCGTTCAGGTGTATGAGGGGACCAGCGGGCTTTCGGTAAAGGGCACCCGGGTCACGTTTGTGGGCCGGGCCCTCGAGATTCCCGTGGACCGCGACATGCTGGGCCGAGTGTTTGACGGCCTGGGACGGCCCATCGACGGCGCCCCGCAGGTCATTACCGACCGGACGATGAACGTCAACGGCCTGCCGATCAATCCCTGGAGCCGGGAGTATCCCCGGGACTTCATTCAGACGGGCATCTCGGCCATCGACGGAATGAACACGCTGATCCGGGGGCAGAAACTTCCGATTTTCTCCGGCAGCGGCATGCCGCACAACCGGATCGCCGCGCAGATCGCAAGGCAGGCCAGGATCCTCACCGCCGAGGAGGAATTCACCGTCATCTTCGCCGCCATGGGTGTAAAGTTCGACGTGGCCCGTTTCTTCATCGATTCGCTGGAAGAATCGGGCGTGCTCACGCACTCCGCCGTCTTTTTGAGCCTGGCCGATTCACCCTCCATCGAGCGGCTGGTGACCCCGCGCACGGCGCTCACGCTGGCCGAGTATCTGGCTTTCGAAGAGGGGATGCATGTCCTGGTCATTTTGACCGACATGACCAATTATTGCGAAGCGCTCCGCGAACTCTCCAGCTCCCGCGGCGAGATTCCTTCGCGCAAAGGCTATCCCGGCTATCTCTACAGCGATCTGGCTTCCGTTTATGAACGCGCAGGCCGCCTCAAGGGAGGCAGGGGCTCCATCACGCAGGTGCCGATCCTGACGATGCCCAGCGACGACATTTCCCATCCCGTGCCGGACCTGACCGGTTACATCACCGAGGGACAGATTGTTCTGGAGAGGGCCCTTTTCAACAAGGGCATCTATCCGCCCATTGCCGGTCTGCCTTCTCTTTCCCGGCTGATGAAGGACGGAATCGGCGAAGGACGCACGCGCAAAGACCACGGCCAGGTGGCCGCCCAGCTTTTCGCCTCGTACGCGAAAGTCAAACGCATCCGGGCGCTGGCGGCGATTGTCGGGGAGGAGGAGCTTTCCGACCTGGATAAAATTTATCTGAAATTCGGGACGTCCTTTGAGGAGATTTTTCTGCGCCAGGACTATGAGGAGAACCGCTCGATCGAGCAGACGCTGGATATCGGCTGGCGGATGCTTTCGCTCCTGCCGCGCGATGAACTGTACCGCATCGCCCGGGAGGATATCCAGAAGTACTATATGCCCGAGGCTCAGAGCGCGTCGTAGTTTCAGGGAACGGGTTTCATGACCTAGGTGAGGTTTCGCGACCGTTCGCTGCCGGCTTCGCCGGAACGACGAGGGGTGCCGTGGAGATCGCATGATGCCGAAAATGGAATTGCCTCCGACCAAATCCTCCCTGCGCAGGCTCCGGGAAGACCTGGCCTTTGCCTATGAAGGCTACGACCTTCTCAACCAGAAGCGGGAAATTCTGGCCATCGAGATCGTTCGCAACATCGGCGAGATCCGCAGGATTGAGGCTGAATTCCGGCAGGATTTGAACCGGCTCTACGGGGCTTATCGCACAGCGGCCGTGGACATGGGTTCCGACGCGGCGTCCCTGCAGAGTTGTTCGGAAGTGAGAAGCTACTTTCTTCGGACGGATTTTACCAAACTCATGGGCCTTCGAATGCCGGTGATCCGGCTTGGCCTCAAAAAAGCCCGTCCCGCCTTCACGCTGCCCCAGACCACCGCCGCCTACGACGAGGCGAGGGACCAGTCCCGGAAAACGCTCCTCATTCTGGCCGAGTATGCGACCATGACCAAATCCGTTATGATGCTTTCCAGGGAATTGAAAAAGGTGCAGCGGCGCGTCAATGCCCTGGAGAAGATCTTCATTCCCCAGCATGAGGAAGCGAAAAAGTACATCACGGACAGGATCGAGGAAATGGAGCGTGAAGAAGTTTTTGTGAAAAAGCTCATCCGGCAACGCGGTGTGCGAAAAGCATGAGCAGGACCAGGTTCGAGCCCCAAAGAAAGGAGATGGATGATGAGAACCTACACCCTGAAATATGTGGAATTGGCGGAGCAGCACGCGGAGAAAATGGCCAAAAGATGGGCGATGGACGTGCAGAACAACGCCAGAACGCCGACCTATAAGAATCTGAATGAGCAGAAAATCATTTTCCAGTGCGTTCAGT
This sequence comes from Smithellaceae bacterium, assembly GCA_035448625.1. GTDB lineage: Bacteria > Desulfobacterota > Syntrophia > Syntrophales > Smithellaceae > UBA8904. The sequence continues at coordinate 48,829 of DAOTJI010000006.1, forward strand.
TCTATCGGAACTTCAGCAAGATGTTTGTTCATGAAAAAATCACGGAAGATGTCCAGAAATATTTCAGGAGCTACGCCGTGGAATGCTACGCCCTGGGCATTCCCATGGCCGAGATGGTCTACGCGCTGATTCTGATGCGGCGGCACATCTGGCTGTATGCCGAGTTTCAGATGATCTTCAGCTCCCTCATCAACCAGCAGCAGGCGCTGGATACCCTGAACCGCACGATTCTGCTCTTTGACTACGCATCCTACGACGTGACCCGGGAATATCAGGAACTGGCGAAAAGAGACCGGCTGGAATCGATCAAGCTGCTGGATATCGTGGAATCCAACGTGGTGGAGATTGCCGCGAACTGGGCCGCGACCGTCCGGAAGGACCGGCAAACGGTGTTTTATCACGGCATCCCCAAGGACAAATTGATCCCGCAGGCCATCAAATTTTACAGCCATTTGAGGATTCTTCTTTTCGATCCCGAACATTTTGAAAAGGGGCGTGAATTTTTTCGGCAGTACGCGGAAACCTGCCGTCAGCAGGGCATTCCCCTGCATGAGGCCATTTATGCCTTGAACGTCATGCGCCGCCAGATGTGGCTGCACGCCGAATTTCAGCGAACCTTCATTCAAGCACTGGCCCATCAGCAGGCCGTGGACAGCCTGATGCGCATCATGCTGCTCATGGATTACGCGGCGTTCGATATCACGCATTATTACCAGGAGCGCATGCAGCAGGAGGATTAACCAGGTGAGGCGAGCCCGGCATTCAGAGCGTGCGGCAGGATGCAAAAGCCGCCGGGCGCCACGGCGGGTGTTGATGGAGAATGACGGCGGATTCGATATGGTGCCGGAGCCCGGAATCGAACCGGGATGCCCTTGCGGGCGGAGGATTTTGAGTCCTCTGCGTCTACCAGTTTCACCACTCCGGCACGGGCGCGATTATATCGGCGGAAGACCAAAAGTCAAGCTGAAAAACTGTTGACAGCCAAAGAGGGTCATGTTAAGGGGCAGGCGAATTCCAAGGGAATCTATTGGGGTTGTAGCTCAGCTGGGAGAGCGCTTGAATGGCATTCAAGAGGTCAGGAGTTCGATCCTCCTCAGCTCCACCAAACGTAAAAAGGGAAGAACGTCGGTTCTTCCCTTTTTTTCATGCTTGCCCCCCCTGTCCTTCTCCCGTCCGGCCGGAAAGAAAAGATCGGGGGCATGGCCGCTTCGGCGCCCCGGAGGCGCAACGATTATAAATCTTTCAATTCTTTGTGGATTTTCATCCGTTTTTCTTTCATCAGCGCTGCTTTGTTTTCCTCCAGCCATGATTTCATCGTTTCCTCCCGTTTCAAATTCATGGCGACCTTCCGGTAGATTTCCTTCTTGGCTTCAAACTCTTTCATGTCCAGCGCGCTGACACCCTTGAGCTTGAAAACGACATGGGAATGATTGATGGCCATGGGCTTTTCCGGATAAGGGCGGCCGGGGGACAGGGCTATCAGCACATTGACGGCGTCGGGATTTGCGCCCAGTTTGGGAATAACGCTTCCGGGTTGGAAAAAGCCGGTTTCCTGAATCTTCAGCCCCTTAGCAGCGGCCAGTTTTTCCATGCTCTCTCCTTTGCGCAGTTTTTCCAGCAGGCTTTGGGCTTCCAGGGCGGCCGTTTGGTCCCGCTCGCTTTTCAGGTAGGCTTGCCGGACGTCGGCTTCAATGGCTTTGAGCTGGGGTGTGTAGGCGGCTTTTTTGTCTGTCAGACGGATCACAAAGTAGCCGTTGCCGTCGCCCAGGACCTTGCTGATATCCTTGCGTTGCAGAGAGGCCAGTTCCTGCGCCAGGTCCTTGACGGATGCAAGCGCCTCCGGCGGCTTGTTGAGCGGGAAAAAATCAACCGCCTGAATTTTCAGTTTGTGCTTTGCCGCGTAATCTTCGAAGTTGTCCTCCTGATAGATGGTGTCGTGAGCTTTTTTGGCTTCCAGGTAGGCTTCCTGCATGCCTCTGCTCTGCCTCATTTCCCGGGCGATGATCGGCGCGGCCTGCTCCGGCGCCAGGGGCTTGCCGTCCTTGCCCTTATAGCGATCCTTGTGCCGGTTATAGTGGTCCCGGATGTCGGAGGCGCTGATTTGTGCCGGGGAGAAGGTCTCGCCCGCAAAGTGGAGATATTGAATCTTGGCCTGCTCGGGAACGCGAAACGCATTGCTGTTTTTTTTAAGATAATCTTCCAGGTCCGCGGTTGTGGGATTGATTTTTCCCGTGACGTCGGAACCGGCGACGGCCACGAAGCTCAAGTTGATCTTCTGGTTCTGCAGGGCGTAAAGGTCCAGCACCTCCCGGTCGGAGACTTTGATGCCCTCGCGGATAATGGATTCGATTTTTCCGGCCGCCAGGGTGATTTTCTGGCCGGCTTCGAAATCTTCGGCGGTCATCCGGTTGAAGCGCAAAAGCTGCCGGTATTTGTCGTTGTCGAAGCGGCCGTTCGTCTGCAGGGCGGGCATGGCCATGATCATCTGCCGAAGCTCGTCGTCGGAGACCTGCATTTTCAGGTCTTTGGCTTTGGCGATGATGATCTGCCGGTTGATCAGATTCTCATAGGCGATTTTTTTCAGGTCCATCAGTTTGAGCATGTCCGCCGTCAGCGCCGCGCCGTACTGCGCTCTGACCATGTCCGTCAATTTGGAGTATTCATTATAATAGTCGGATTCGGTGACCACGACGCCGTCCACGACGGCCAGGGCGTTGGCGGTCTGCATGCCTCGATCGGTTCCGAAATACAGGACAAAAACAAAAATGATGATGCCCATGAAGACCAGCATGAACCAGCCTCGCGCGTGTTTGCGGAAAAACTTCAGCATAGCGTCTCCTCGAAAAGGTTGATTGAACTCATAACCGGGGTTATTCCGGGCGTTAGTATTACAGAGAGAATCAAATTGCAAATACAATTTAAAAAGGCGTTGCTTAGGCCGTTGAAATACGATATAGACGCCAAACTGTACATAAGTATGATATATTCAAGGAAAATTCGGGAGGACTCATGCTGTTCGATTATATTCTGGGAAAGTTTTCCAATGACCTGGCGATTGATCTGGGAACCGCCAATACGCTCGTGTACGTGAAGGGGAAAGGGATCGTATTGAACGAACCTTCCGTGGTTGCGGTGCATAAAAATCATCACGGCGTCAAGAAGGTGCTGGCCGTCGGCAATGAAGCCAAGAGCATGCTGGGCCGCACGCCGGGCAATATTGTGGCGATCCGTCCCATGCGCGACGGCGTCATCGCGGATTTCGACATTACGGAAGCCATGCTGAAGCACTTCATTCTGTGCGTTCACGACCGCAAGTCCCTGGTCCGTCCCCGGATCATTGTTTCCGTCCCCTCGGGGATTACGCAGGTGGAGCGCCGCGCGGTGCGCGAGACGGTCGAATCCGCGGGCGCCCGCGAGGTCTATCTGATCGAGGAACCGATGGCGGCGGCGATCGGGTCGGGGCTGCCCATTGCCGAACCCACCAGCTCCATGGTGGTCGATATCGGGGGCGGCACCACGGAAGTGGCGGTCATCTCGCTGTCCGGCATCGTGTATGCCAAGTCGGTGCGCATGGCCGGCGACAAGATCGACGAAGAAATCGTGCAGTACATGAAGCGGAAATACAGCCTGCTCATCGGCGAGCGGACGGCGGAGGTGATCAAGACGGAAATCGGCTGCGCCTATCCGATGGCGGAGACGAAAACGATTGACGTGAAGGGGCGGGATCTTATCTCCGGCATTCCCAAGACGATCGAAACCAGCTCGGAGGAAATCCGCGAAGCGATCATCGAGCCGGTGACGCTGATTGTGGACGCGATCAAAGACGCCCTGGAAAACGCGCCGCCGGAGCTGGCCGGAGACATCGTGGACCGCGGCATCGTGCTGACCGGCGGCGGAGCGCTGCTGAAGAATCTCGATATTCTGGTGCGGGAGGAAACCGGTCTTCCCGTCACGGTTGCCGATGATCCGCTCAGCGCCGTGGCTCGCGGCGCGGGCATGGCGCTGGATCAGCTGGATGTGCTCAAAGAGGTGACGATTCAGGTCTGATGCCGCCTGGCCGTTCGGTCTTCCCCGGCGGCGGATAATTTGGGTAGAGCATGTTTTTTAAAAATTATCGAGCCGTCATCTTTGTCGGTGCGGTGATTCTCGCCGCCCTTTCCCTTTTTTCTTACGGCCTGAAATACGATGCCGGCCAGAGTCTTTTGCAAAGGCTGGCGATGGGGGCGGCGGCGCCGGTTCAAAAGCTGGTCACGCTGTGCGTCGAAAGCGTCGAAAACGCCTGGACGCGCTACGTCCGCCTGGTGGGACTGGAAGAGGAGAACCGAAAGCTTAGAGGCGCCATCGGCGAACTGGAGGCGCAGTTGACGCTTTACCGGCAGGGATACCTGGAGGCCCAAAGGCTGCAGGCGCTTCTGTCGATGGAGGAGCGCGAGCCCTACCGCTTCCTCGCGGCCCGTGTGATCGGCAGGGAGCAGGCGGCGCTGTCCAAGACCCTCTGGATCGACAAGGGCCAGGCGCACGGCCTGAAGCCGGGCATGCCGGTGATGGCGCTTCCCGGACTCATCGGCCGGCTGACGAACGTTTCCTGGCACAGCGCCAGGGTTCAGTTGCTGATCGACGAGGGCTCCAGCGTGGATGTTCTCGTCGAAAGGACGCGACAGCAGGGAATGCTTCGCGGAGCGGGATCCCGCGGCTGCGTCGTCCGTTACATCTCCAAGATTCAGGACGTCCGGGAAGGGGATGTGATTCTGACGTCCGGCCTGAGCAATATCTTTCCCAAGGGACTGCTCGTCGGGAAGGTGGTTCATACGGACCGGGCGGACGCCGGAATGTTTTTGAATATCCGGGTGGCCCCTTTTGCCGATTTTACCTCGCTGGAGGAGGTGCTGGTTCTGGCGGGGGAGAAAAAGGATCCGTTCCGGGAAAGAAAGGCCGCCCGATGATGTATTACGTTCTGCTGCCTTTTCTGGCCGTTTTGCTGGTGGTGGCGCAGTCCAAGCTGGCTGAAATCCTTTTTTCCGGTCTCGTCACGCTGGAACTGTCGCTGATCGTGGTGATTTACGCCGGCTTTCGCCTGGATCTGTGGAAGGGAGCGGCCCTTTCCTTTGTCGTGGGGCTGGCGATGGATTGTCTGTCCGGGTCCGTCCTGGGATTGTTCACGCTCCTGTACGTCTTCATTTTCCTGTTCGCCTGGGTTGTTTCCTCGCACATTGATTCGGAACGGCTTTACCTGATCGCCGGCTTCAGCCTGATCTGCTCCCTGGCGGAATCGCTGGTACTGGTTTTGCTCTACCAGTGGGTGTTTGCCTTCGACATGGTCGATAAAATCCTCACCGTCCTGGTGCCGCAGACCCTGCTGGTCAGCGTTCTGTCCGCATGCTTTTTTTATGCGATGCGCACAGTGGAAAGATTATTGACGTATGAATAAACCGGGCAACCTCCAAAACGGGCCGGAGCCGGCGGACTTCCGGCGCAAGCTCACCGTGGTGATGATCCTGATTTGCGCGGCCCTGTCGGTCCTGATGATTCGTCTGTGGTACCTGCAGATCATCAAGGGGGATGAGCTCAAGCAGCGGTCCGAAAACAACGCCGTCCGTTTTCGCAGGATTCAGCCTCTGCGCGGTCTGATCATAGACCGCAACGGTATGGTGATTGTGGACAACCGCCCCTCTTTCGATGTGCTGTATCTGCCCGCCCGGGGGGTCGATCCGGATTCGCTCCTTGGGAAGCTCCGGGACATCTATGCGACCAAATCCATCGATTTTTCCCCAATCCAGCCCCTCCCCAGAACGCTGAAGTCCTATCTTCCCGTCCGGCTGGAGAAAAACGTCGGCATGGAAAAAGTGGCCCTGGTGGAAACCAACAGCATGGATCTGCCGGGGGTGTATGTGGATGTCACGCCGGTCCGCCTGTACCTGGACGGGGAAGTCACCGCGCCGATCATCGGCTACACGGGAGAAGTCAGCAAGGAGGAATTGGAAAGACCGGAGGGGGATTACGCGTCCGGCGACATCACGGGAAAATCCGGCATCGAAAAGGCGCTGGACCCTTACGTGCGCGGCCGCCGGGGCAATGAACTGGTCGAAGTGAACGTGACCGGCAAGGTCATCAAGAATCTGGGACGGATCGATCCGGTTTGCGGAGCCAATGTGGTCTTGACGATGGACGCCGCCCTTCAGAAGGCGGCCTGGGAGGCCTTTGAGGGAAGGCCGGGCGCGGCGGTCGCGATGGATCCCCGGGACGGCTCCATTCTGGCGATGGTCAGCTCGCCGTCTTTCGATCCGAATTTATTCAACAGCGGCATTGCCCGCGAAGCGTGGGAAAAACTGCAGAAGGATCCGCTGAAACCCATGTCCAACCGGGCGATTGCGGGGCAGTATCCGCCCGGCTCGACCTACAAGCTGATCGTGGCGGCGGCAGCGCTGGAAGAGGGGGTGATCACCCCCGAAACCCGGATTCACTGCAAAGGGTCTTTCGATCTGGGCAACCGGACGTATCGCTGCTGGAGAAAAAACGGACATGGGCCGGTCAATCTGCACCGGGCGCTGGTGGAGTCGTGCGACGTCTATTTTTACACCGTCGGAAAAAAGCTGGGCGTGGATCGCATCGCGCATTACGCGAAAAAGTTCGGCCTGGGCGATGCCACCGGCATCGAGCTGGCCCATGAACGGAAGGGGCTGGTTCCCACGAGGGAATGGAAGCTGGCCCGCATGAAAGAGCCTTGGCAGATGGGGGAAACCATATCGATTTCCATCGGTCAGGGATTCAATTTAACCACTCCGCTGCAACTGGCGCAGGCGTACGCAGCACTGGCGAACGGCGGCACGTTGTGGCGCCCCCGCCTGGTGCAGCGGATTGAAGCGCCCCAGGGCGGCGTGGTCCGGGAATATCCGCCTGAAAAAAGGGGAGAGCTCGGCTTGAGCGGGGAAACCGTGAAGCTGCTCCAACAGGCGCTGTGGGGCGTCGTGAACGAAAACGGGGGTACCGGATACGCGGCGCGCATCGACGGCGCGGACGTCTGCGGCAAAACCGGGACGTCGCAGGTGGTCGGTTTGCCCCAGGACGAGCAGGCGCGCCGCCGGAAAAGAATCGCCGCGTTTCAAAAGGACCATGCGTTGTTTGCCTGCTACGCGCCCGCAAAGCGTCCGGAAATCGTCGTTGCCGTGGTTGCCGAGCACGCCGGCGGCGGCGGAGCGGTGGCCGCACCGATCGCCCGCAGGATTTTAAAGGCCTATTTCGACGGAAAGAAAAAAGAGCGGCCCTTAGAGGCGGCCGCCAGGCCGCAGACGCCAATGCCCGCCGGGAACTGAACGCGGCCGAGCCTGAAGCACGAGGGGAGTTTATGTTTTTCAAATATGATCGGCGCATCTTGCAGAATTTTGACCGGACGCTTTTTGCCCTGGTGATGTCGATCTGCGCCATCGGCGTCGTCAATATCTATTCCACGGGGTTCAGCCTGGGTGAAAATGCGGCGCCCCTGTATGTAAAGCAGCTGCAGTGGATTGTCTTCGGTCTGCTGTTCATGATGGTCACCTTTTTCATTGATTACCGAGACATCAATCGGGCGGCATACGGAATTTATGCGTTTGCGCTGGCCTCCCTGGTCGCAGTCGCTCTGTTCGGCCACACGGCCAATGGGGCGCAGCGGTGGATCTCGCTCGGCGTCTTTTTGTTCCAGCCTTCGGAGCTGATGAAAATCAGCATCATCCTCGCCCTGGCCCGGTACTTTGACGATCACAAGTCGATGGAACCCTACCGGTTGCGGGAACTGTGGGTTCCGTTCGGAATGGTGATGCTTCCCTGCGCTTTGATTTTGAAGCAGCCGGATCTGGGGACGGCGCTGATGATCGTTCTGGTTTCCGCTTCCATCGTGCTTTTCATCGGAATGAACTGGAAATCCATACTGATTGCGGTGTCGAGCCTTCTGGTCCTGATGCCCCTGGCGTGGCATTTTTTAAAGGATTATCAGAAAAACCGGCTGCTGACGTTTTTGTCGCCCGAAAGCGACCCGCTGGGTACGGGGTACCACATCATTCAGTCCATGATTGCGATCGGCTCCGGAGGTTTTCTGGGCAAGGGCTTTTTGAAGGGCTCCCAGACCCAGCTGAAATTTCTGCCCGAACAGCAGACCGATTTCGTCTTTTCCGTGTTTGCCGAGGAGTGGGGATTTCTCGGCGGCCTGGTGCTGATGCTGATTTTTACGTCCCTGATCATCTGGGGGCTAAAAATTGCCTTGCATTCAAAAGATTTATTGGGCACGATCATCTCGTTCGGCATTACCGCGCTGATCGCCTGGCAGGTGCTGATCAATATGGGAATGGTGCTGGGCGTCCTGCCGGTCGTCGGCATTCCGCTGCCCTTCATCAGCTATGGCGGATCGGCTGTGGTTTCCCTGATGGCGGCGATCGGACTGCTGATGAATGTGAGCGTGCGCAGATTCATTCTGCAGCGCTAAAAAAAGAGTTCCGTTGGAAACCGCAAGGAGTAGGGCATGTGGGAAAAAAAGAAACGTCTGGACGACACCAAGGCTTTTTTGGGCAAGGGCGCAGAATTCATCGGAAAGCTGATTTTTACGGGTCACGTGAGAATTGACGGCGATTTTCAGGGGCAGATTTTCGGACAGGGTGCGGTGGATGTCGGGGAAGGCGCTCTGGTCAAGGCCGATGTAGAAGTCGGCAGCATTTTCATCGCCGGCGAAGTCCAGGGCAACCTCGACGTAAAGGAAAAAATCAACATCCATTCGACGGGCAAACTTTCCGGAGATGTGAAGACTCCGGTTTTCGTCATGGAGGAAGGGGCGATTTTTGACGGCCAGTCGCACATGAGCGAGGCAAAAGAGCAAAAAAGAATCGGTTTGGCGGGGAAGCAAACTATTTAAATCCCTCAAAATTACTCGCTTAATTTTGATTTCACCGAAATTAGACCGCCGGTCACAAAAAAGCTTGACAAACCCTATGCGGGTGTGATTAGTAACCTCCGTCCTCGCGGTGTGGCTAGGTTCAGCATAAGCCCGGCTTGATGCAAGCCTTACGTTATCTGAAGCAAATCACTCCCAGAGATTACGCTGTTTGAAATGTCGGTCCAAATTTAATGCATCTTCCTGCGCTCATCAGCGTTCGTTGAAGGCCGGGAAGGTCTGAAAAAGAGACGAGGTCAGTTGTGGTTACCGTAATCCCCGATTATACGCTCCTGGTTCAGATGGCTACGTTCATAGCCTTGATTTTAATCCTTAATGCTCTCCTTTACAAACCCCTCCTATCCATTCTCGAACGCCGCAAAAAGCAGCTCGATGAGTTGGGGAACGAAATCAAACTTTTCAACGATTCCGTGAATAAAAAAGCCGCCGAATACGAGGAAAAGCTGAGCAAGGCCAAAACCAGCGCCTCGGACCTGAAGAAGGAAATCATCGGCGAAGGCGCGGCGGAAGCCAGGCGCATCGTGGACGCCGTCCGCAGTGAAATCCCGCTCATGACCCAGGAGTTTCAAAAAAAGATGGATGCCGAAATGCAGGCCGCCCGTCAGATCCTGGAAGGCCAGTCCCGCAAGCTTTCGCTGGAAATTGCCGAAAAGGTTCTGGGAAGGAGAGTTCAATGAAATCCTCATTTCGTTCATTCAGTTTTTCAATCCTTCTTTCCCCGGTTTTTGTACTCGCCTGTGTTGCCTTGGCTTTCGCTTCCGGCGGCGGCGAGGGGGGGCACAGCGCCTCGCAGTGGAAAGACTTCGCCTGGAAAACCTTCAACGCCCTTTTGATCATCGGGTTCCTGGTCTATCTGCTGGCGCCGAAAATCAAGGGGTTCTTTGCCGGACGCCGTCAGGAGATCAAGGAGTCTCTGGAAAACGCCACCGCTCAGAAGGCGGAGGCGGAAAAGCAGTACCGGGAGTATGCTGAAAAAATCGACAAAGCCTCCCAGGAGATCGACGGCATCTTTGAAATGATCAAGGCGCAGGGCGTGGTCGAAAAGGAGAAGATCATCGAGGACGCGCAAAAGGTGGCCCAGAAGATGAAAGAGGACGCCCAGGCGCGCATCGAACAGGAATTGAAAAAAGCGTCCGGCCAGCTTCGCGCGGAGGCGGTCGCCCTTTCCGTGCAGATGGCGGAGGAAATTCTGAAGAAAAATATTACCGCACAGGACCATGAGGCCATGGTCAGGGAATATATGGATAAGGTGGTGAACAAACATTGATCAGCAATATATCAAAACGGTACGCCCGCGCTTTTTTTGATATTGCCGGGGAAGAAAAGAAGCTTGAGCAGTATTACGACGAACTGCACCGGTTCTCTTCCGTGATCGCGCAGAACAAGGACCTGGAAACCTTCCTGGCCAATCCCATCTTCGAACAGGAAAGCAAGAAGAAAGTGCTGGAGCAAATCATCGCCAAGCTTTCGCTTTCCCCCATGACGATCAATTTCCTGAAATTGCTGATCGACAAAAAAAGGATCGACGTCCTTCCGGACATCGAGACCTGCTACCGGCAGTTGATGGACGAAACGCTTCAGAAAGTGAGGGTCACGGTGAAGACGGCGTTTCCGCTGTCCGGGGAAATGCAAAGCTACATCACGTCGAGCCTGAAGCAAATGACGGGCCGGTCCGTGGAAGTCACGGTGGAAGACGACAAGAATCTGTTGGGGGGCATCGTGATCGGTGTTGGGGATACGCTGTACGACGGCAGCATCAAAAGCCAATTGAACAATATGAGGAATCTCTTAGGGGAGGCAAGATAGAACATGGAAACCATCAAGGCGGAAGAAATCAGTCAAATTATTTCCGAGCAGATCAAAAGCTATGAAAAAAAGCTCGATATAAGCGAAACCGGAACGGTGCTTTCCGTCGGTGACGGCATCGCGAGAGTGTACGGCGTGCAGAATGCCATGGCCATGGAGCTTCTGGAGTTCCCCGGCGGCATCCTGGGCATGGTGCTCAACCTCGAGGCGGACAACGTCGGCGTGGCCGTCCTCAGCGAAGTGACGCACATCAAGGAAGGCGACATCGTCAAGCGGACCGGCAAAATCGC
>DAOTJI010000007.1:0-37152 GCA_035448625.1 Smithellaceae bacterium
GGCGGTGGTGGTGCCGTCGCCTGCGACGTCGCTGGTCTTGCTGGCCACTTCCTTGACCATCTGCGCGCCCATGTTTTCAAATTTGTCTTCGAGTTCGATTTCCTTGGCGACGGTGACGCCGTCCTTTGTCACGGTGGGAGAGCCAAAGCTCTTGTCAATAATCACATTGCGGCCTTTGGGGCCGAGGGTTACCTTCACAGCATCGGCCAGGGTGTTGACGCCCTTCAAGACCGATTTTCTTGCTTCTTCATCGTAAAGAAGTATTTTTGCTCCCATTGTACAGATTCCTCCTTATATTTTTCTTATTTTTCAATAATGCCCAGAATATCGTCTTCTCTCATGATCAGGTATTCTTCGCCGTCGATTTTCACTTCGGTGCCGCCGTATTTGCTGAAAAGAACTTTGTCGCCCACGCTGACTTCCGGTTTGATCAGTTTGCCGTCATCCGCCACTTTGCCTTTGCCGACCGCGATCACCTTGCCTTCAATCGGTTTTTCTTTGGCCGTATCGGGGATGATGATGCCGCCCTTGGTTTTGGTTTCCTCCTCCAATCGTTTTACAATGATCCGATCCTGTAAGGGTCTGATTTTCATACGGTTTCTTCTCCTTTCTTCCTTATAAATATAGTAAAGTAACCTTTCGAATTAGCGGCGCTATTTTATGCATGATTTCCCCCCTGTCAAGGCATGGGGAAACTATTTTTTGGAGAATTCTTTACAATGTCTTCAGAAGAGGGTTTCCAGCAGTTCTTTCAGGGAGGTGATGGTACGGATTTCCATTTTTGCCGCTTTGCCGAGGGAGGCGATATTGGTTTTGGGAACAATGCACCGTTTGAACCCCAGGCGCTCCGCCTCCTTTACCCGCGTTTCAATCTGGGATACGGCCCGCACCTCGCCTGTGAGACCGACTTCTCCCAGAATCACCGTCCGGGCGTCCACCGGACGGTCCAGAAAACTGGACGCCATGGCCGAGACCACGGCCAGATCCACGGCCGGCTCTTCGACACGGACCCCGCCCGCAACATTCAAAAAAATGTCCGAGCCGCCCAGGTGCAGGCCGCATATCTTGTCCAGCACCGCCACCAGCAAAGAAACCCGGTTGTGGTCCACGCCGATGGCCGTTCGCCTGGGCATGCCCAAATTGGAGGCGCTCACCAGCGCCTGAATTTCCACCAGAATCGGACGGGTGCCTTCGAGGCTCGCCAGCACCACCGATCCGGGGGCGTTTTCCGGCCGTTCAGCCAGAAAAAAGGCGGAGGGGTTGGGCACTTCCTGAAGTCCGCGGTCGCGCATTTCAAAGACGCCGATTTCATTGGCGGGTCCGAACCGGTTTTTCATGCTGCGGACAATCCGGTAGGCATGCCCGGAATCGCCTTCAAAGTACAAGACCGTATCCACCATGTGCTCCAGCACTTTCGGGCCTGCAATCGAGCCGTCTTTCGTGACGTGGCCGACCAAAAACAACGGGACGGCGCTTTTCTTGGCGGCAAGAATGAGCCGCGACGACGCTTCGCGCACCTGCCCGACGCTGCCCGGCGCGGACATCAGGTCGCTCGAATAAACCGTCTGAACGGAATCGATCACCACCACGGCCGGTTCGGTTTTTCGGATCTGCTCCAGGATTTTTTCCAGGGACACTTCCACCAGAACCAGGAGATCCTTCGCCTGAGCCCCGATCCGATCGGCGCGCAGCTTGATCTGGGAGGCGGACTCCTCGCCGGAAACATAAAGCACTTTCCGGCCGCCCATGGCCAGATTCTTCATCACCTGCAGCATCAGCGTCGATTTGCCGATGCCCGGTTCGCCGCCGATGAGGATGGCCGAACCGCTGACGATGCCGCCCCCCAGCACGCGATCAATTTCGGCGATGCCGGTGGCCGTTCTCTCTCCCTCGCCGGCCGGGATATCGAATATGGGAAGAGGTTTGCCTCCGAAAACCAGATCGGGACGGCCGCCCGAATCCGGATCCGTCACCAGTTCTTCAGCAAAGCAGTTCCAGCCGTTGCAGGACGGACACTTGCCCAGCCACTTGGGCGACATGTACCCGCAGTGCTGGCAAAAGAAGCTTGTCTTGCTCTTTTTCAAAATGCTCTTCTCCTTGATTCGGGGCTGACATCAGAGCATATTTTTTCCCAAAACGCCAACAGGAATCGATCGGGGGCGCTGCCTGTGCTTACGGGAATGACGACCTGGTGGTTTCTGCTGACCGACACGTTTGCGGCGCCTATTTCATCCCGATCGTCAGAAAGACGGTATAGGTTTGCATGCCGCCCGCCGCCGGCTTCTCAACCGAAGCGGCCTGGACGGTGCGGACGTTTTGAAATCCCGCCTCTTCGAACTGCCCGGCAAGCTTTTGTCGGTCGAAGCCGAAATGGAAGACGCCTTCGTTGGAAGCGTGAAACCGCCCGCCTTCTTCGTCCAGATCCGCGATGCACAAGCAACCGAAAGGATTCAGAATGCGGTGAAACTGCTTTAAAAGGGGCCCCACGTCCCGAATATGGTGAAGAGTCATGCTGCTGACCGTCAGATGAAACGCCCCGGAAAGGACATCCCCCTGATCCAAATTCACATAACGGGTGATGACATTGGTGAGATTCCGTTCGGATATTTTCCGGTTTAAAACGTCCAGCATGCCCCGCGAGCTGTCCACGCCGGTGATGGAACGGACATACGGCTGAAGCGCCAGCGTGAGGAGCCCCGTTCCGCAGCCGAAATCGAGAACATCCTTATCGGGCGTCAGGGGAATTTCTCCCAGAATCGCACGGCCGATCTCCGATGCCAACTTTACCCTTGCGGGATTCAAATCCCACCGTGCCGCCTCCTCGTCAAAATTCCGCTTTGTGTTATCCATCCCTTTCTCCCGCGTCTTTCGAATCCAGGGGCGCCTCCCCCGTTTCTTCATCTTCTTCCTTTTTCCCCCGATCCGGGCAGGGTTTGTTTTTGAAGAATTCATAGTAGAGCAGCGGCACGGCAATCAGGGTCAAAAGGGTAGAGGCCACGGCCCCGAACATCATGGCGATGGCCAACCCCTGAAAAATGGGGTCAAACAGCATGACGAATGAACCCACTACCACGGCCGCCGCTGTCAGGAGGATGGGCCGGAAACGCACGGCGCCCGCGCGGATGAGCGCCTGACGCAGTTCGCCTTTTTCCGTCCATTCCATCTGGACAAAATCAATCAGCAAAATGGAATTGCGCACGACAATGCCCGCAAGCGCGATAAACCCGATCATGGAGGTGGCGGTGAAGAAGGCGCCGAAGATCCAATGGCCGGGCAGAATGCCCACCAGCGTAAGCGGAATCGGCGCCATGATCACCAGCGGTGTGACAAAGTTGCGGAACCAGGCCACGACCAAGATGTAAATGATGATCAGCACTACGGCAAACGCGACGCCCAAGTCCCGGAAAACCTCATAGGTGATGTGCCATTCTCCGTCCCACTTCATGGCATAATGGTCTTCCAGCCACGGCTGCACCGAGAAATACTGTTTGAAGTCGTATCCTTCGGGAAGCTTCAAGCCGGCCACTGCGTCTTTCATTTTCAGGATGGCGTACACCGGACTTTCCTCGGTCCCTGCGACATCGCCGATCACATACGTCACTTTCTTCAGATTCTTGTGATAGATTGTTTTTTCTTCCACCCCTTCCCGAATGTTCACCAGCTCGGCCAGGGAAACCGTCTTCCCCGACGGCGATGGAATCATCAGGGTCTGCAGCGAGGAGAGATCGGCCCGCTGCGCCAGCGGCATCCGCAGGAAAATCTCCACCGGCTCGCGCTCCCGGTCCATGTGGACCAGGCCCGCCTGGCTGCCGCCGAGCGCGATCCGGACGCTTCCTGCGATGTCTTCGACCGAAATGCCGGCAGCCGCCGCCTTCTCCTGATCCACGACAAAAGAAATTTTTCGCTGGTCGTCTTCCACAAACCAGTCCACATCGACCACGCCGTCCGTCTTTTCAAAAATATCCAGAACCTTGCGGGCGATTTCGATCCGGCGGGAGGGATCCGGACCGTAAATTTCCGCGACGAGCGTGCTCAATACCGGCGGCCCCGGCGGAAGCTCTGCAATTTTGATCTGCGCGCCGTAGCGATCCGCGATTTTTTTGAGCGGCCCGCGCAGGCGCTTGGCGATTTCATGGCTCTGCTCGCCGCGGTCGGCCTTGTCGACAAAATTCACCTGGATATCGGCGACATTGCCTCCTGAACGGAGGAAATAATGGCGGACCAGCCCGTTGAAGTTGTAAGGCGCGGCGGTTCCGATGTAAGCCTGATAGTCCGTGACCTCCGGAACCGTTTTCAGATATTCGGCGAGTTCACGGGTCAGGGCGGCAGTTTCTTCCAGCGTCCTGCCTTCGGGCATGTCGATGATCACCTGCATCTCGCTTTTGTTGTCGAAGGGCAGCATTTTCATGGTAACCGCTTTGAGGGGAACCAGAAGGATGGCCAGTAACAGCAGGCCGGCGATTGCGGCAAAGGCGAGAAAACGCTTTTTTCGCGCGTCAATCAGGGGCCCCAGCACCTGTTCGTAGAACCGGCCGAACCGTCCGTCACCCTCTTCTTCACCGCCGCTATGCCGGACGCTTTTCAGAACTTTATAGGAAAGCCACGGACTGACGATAAAAGCAACCAGCAGCGAAAACAGCATCGCGGACGAGGCGCCCACGGGAATAGGCCGCATGTAAGGCCCCATGAGCCCGGAGACAAAGGCCATCGGCAGCAGCGCCGCGATCACGGTGAACGTGGCGAGAATCGTGGGATTGCCGACTTCATCCACGGCCAGAACGGCCGTGAGCGGCTTGATTTTTCTCATCCGGAAATGGCGGTTGATGTTCTCCACCACCACGATGGCGTCATCGACGAGAATCCCGATGGAAAAGATCAGTGCGAAGAGCGTGACCCGGTTGAGGGTGTAACCGTAAAGATAGTTGATGAGCAGCGTCAGCGCCAGCGTCACGGGAACGGCGACGCCCACCACAATCGATTCCCGCCAGCCCAGAAACAAGGCGATCAGCACGATCACGGAAACCGTGGCGATCAGCATGTGGTAGAGCAGTTCGTCGGATTTGTCTTTCGCGGTTACCCCGTAATTGCGCGTGACGGTGATTTCCACGTCCGAGGGAATAAGTGTCCCCTTCAACGCCTCGACTTTTTTCAGCGCTTCGCCGGCGACGACGCTGGCATTGGCCCCTTTCTGCTTGGCCAGCGCGATCGTCACCGCTTCCGACTGGGAGGCGGGGTCGCCCCGGAGCCCTTTGTGGGCCGCCGCCGGCCCCAGGCCCATGAACACGTAGTGGGCGAGCTCCGCGGGTCCATCCGTGATCTCCGCAACATCCCGCAGGTAAACGGGGCGTCCCCCAAAGACGTGCACGACGAGATTGCCGACGTCACGGACATCCTTTAAAAAGCTTCCAGTTTCCACCACCGTCTCGCGGTTTCCCGAAGGGAAAGAGCCGGAAGGAATGACGACATTGGATCGGGCAAGGCTCTGCCGGATCTGCCCGGCCGACAGACCGTACGCCTGGAGGCGCTGCGGGTCCAGCGTCAGGCGGACCTGTCTTTTTTGGCCGCCGATGACGGAAAATTCCGATACATTGACGTCCTTCTTGAGCTCCCCGCACAGCTCCATCGCGATGCGCCGCAGTTCATAGCCGGTATAGCGCGGTTGGCTGCTCCAGAGCGTCAGCGCCAGGATGGGCACGTCATCGATGGATTTGGGTTTGACCATCGGCGCGGAAACGCCGGGGGGGATAAGATCATAATTGGACATCAGCTTGTTGTAGAGCTTGACCAGCGAGTCTTCGAGGTTCTCGCCGACGTAGAAGCGGACGATCGTCAGGTTGTGCCCCGGCCGGACGATCGAATACACATACTCCACGCCCTTGATTTCCCACAGCAGCTTCTCCATGGGAATGGTGACTCGCTCTTCCACTTCCTTCGGCGTCGCGCCGGGATAGCTGACATGAACGTCCACCATGGGAACGACAATCTGAGGCTCCTCTTCCCGCGGCGTCATCATCACGGCAAAAATGCCCATCAGGAAGGCCGCGATGACCAACAGCGGCGTAAGCTTTGAACGGATGAAGGCGCCGGCGATTTTCCCGGATATCCCGATGCCGGTCATGGCACTTTTCCTCCGCTGATCCGGCCGCCGTCATGGGCGCGCTCAATTCCACCGGTAATCACGCGGTCGCCCGGCGAGAGTCCGGAAATGACTTCCACGCCCGCGGCCGTCGGCATCCCTGCGCGAATCAGCCGGTAGGTTACCACACCCTGATCATCCACCGCGTAAACCCCCGTCAATTGTCCCTTCATCACGATCGCTTTCGCAGGTACCGTCAGGGCTTCCTTCCGTCCTACGGGAATCCGGATGCGGGCGAAAAGTCCGCTGCGGAGGTGCTCGTTTTTCAGGCCGATTTTGACGAGAAACGTCCGGGACAAAGGATCGACGGCGGGAAGAACCTGGCGGATGAAGCCTTGCTCTTCCAGGCCGGCACTCTCCAGGTTCACCCGGGCCGGCAAGCCGGGCTTCACCTTGCTTCTCCAGCGTTCATCCACCGCGGCCTCGACAAAATAGTTTCCATCCTGTTCGATCAAAAGAAGGGGCATGCCCGGCGCCGCCATACTTCCGACGTCGATGTACTTTTGGGTAACCCGGCCGGCAACGGGCGCCGTGACAACGGTGAAGGACCGGTGTGTACGCGCCTCTTCCGCCATGGCCACGGCCCGTTCATATTCGGCCGCTGCGATTTTTTTCTGCGTTTCGATCTGATCCATTTCCTGGCGGGAAAGGGCTTTTTCCGCATACAGGTTTTTATATCGCTGCCAGGTGGTCTCCGTCAGCATTTTCTGTTGTTTGGCGGATTCGAGCGCCATGCCGGCCGCCTGCAGACGCTGGGCCGCGTCCCGGTCGTCCAAGGTGAGCAGGAGCTGCCCCGCCCGGACAACATCCCCCTCCCGGACCTTCAGGGAAGTCACGACGCCCATCGTCCGGGCGGCCACCACGCTGGTGCGCTCGGATTTCACCGTTCCGGTCGTTTCGTAAATTTCGTCCACGGAGGACGGCGTGACTTTCTCGACCACCACCCGGTCCACCACCGGCCGCTGTACGGCCTCCTCCCGTGGATTCCCCTGACAGCCGGACGCCAGAAAGCCGGCCAGCGCCACGGCCGCAAGCGCCCCAAACCTCCGCCGACGATTTTTTCTCTTTGTCATTGCCGCCTCTCGATCAACGAATATTGGGCTCAATGCCCAGATCCCGTAAAATCGTGCCGCTTTCAAAACTCAGCGCGAACAGGGCCAGTCTGTAATCGGTGGAACGGTCTACCAGCCCGGCGCGCGCCTGCTCGACAACGGTCTGCGCGTTCAGCAGTTCTCCCAGCGGGGCGAGCTCGTTTTCGTACCTCAGCCGCAGCAGTCTGCCGCCTTCCTCCGCCGTGGCCAGGGTTTCCCGGGCCAGTTCCATGTTTTTTCCCGCCTCTTCGACATTCAGGTAGGCTTCGTAAATCCGGTACGAAACACCTTGCTGCATGGCGGATAGAAATTCCCGGGACCGGGATTCCAGGTGTCTGGCTTTTGCCCGCTCATACCCCCGCCTGGCTCCGTCAAACAATTCCCAGCGCAAAAATGCCGTCACATGCCAGCTCTTTCCCTCGGGGCGCAGCGGATCGTTGTGGTCATTGAACTGGTAGGCGCCGCCCACACCGATATACGGGAAATAACCGGCTTCCGCCGCCCGGACGCCTTGTCCGGCGATTTCGGCCCGAAACGCGAGCGCCTGCAGATCGCCGCGCCGCTGCGCGGTCTGCCCGTAAAAGGACAGATCCTTCACCGTCAGCTCCGGCAGAGCATCCCCGACGTCCGGCGAATCACCGGTGGCCAGCAAAAGTCCGAGTGCGCGCCGGGCGAGGCTCACGTTCTTCCGGGCGGCATTTTGCCTTTGGCGGGCCTCCGAAAGCGCTGTCCGCGCCCGCAGGGTGTCGGCATACTGCCCCACGTCGTTTTGGTAGCGCAGCCGGGCAACGCGCAGGTGCTCCTCGGCATCCGCCACACCGACGCCGGAAACCCGCTCGTATTCCTTCGCGCGCAGAACGTTCAGACAGGCCTGAACCACCTGAAAAGCTATCTCTTCCTCCTTGCGCTTCAATTCTTCCTCCCGGGCCTGAGACTCGATGCGGGACATTTCCAGACCGACCAGTGCTTTTTTCATGAAAATCGGCTGTTCAATCGCGACGGTCGACTGGAAATCGTTGACGGCATCCGGGTGATTCAGCAGATCAGGGTTGAAATCCTGCGCCTCGATTCTCTGCTGGTTGAGTTTGGACATGAACGCGTAACCGGGATTGTTCGTCCTGAGATATCTTCCTTCGAAGGATATTTTCGGCAGAAGGTGACTGCGGGCAATCCCGATCTCCTCGGTCTGGGCCGCCGCCAGACTCTTCATTGCTTTGATTTCGTGATTTTCCCCGAGGGCTATGCGGACGGCTTCCACCACCGTCATTTGACCGGGATGCCGGTGGACGTCCGTCCATCCGTCGAACGGGAGGATCAAAGCAATCCCCGTAAAGGCAGCCGCAAGAAAAATCCATCGGCCAATCGATTGAAAGGACCCTACCATGGTTTCAGCGTCTCCTTTGTTCCGTTGCATTTTGGAGCATCCGCTCCGAAGCCGTCATAGGAGTTTTGTATCATTTACCATGTTTCACCAGTCTTGTAAAAGGCGGCGTTCCGGCAACCGGCAGATGAATGAATTTCAAGAAAGCCGGGAAAAATTGTTGAAAATACGTGGGGGCCTGTTTTGGATCGGAGGAGGGCAATTCCAGCGTCAGCGTGAAAATATTGCGTTCATGCCCCGCGTAATTTCCCAGCGACCCCGGGTAGTATCCGAATTTTTTCAGCGGGTGATTGGCTTCCTTCGAGACGGTTTCCATCCACTGCTCGAACGAATCGAGATCGGAAGAAGGTCCGTCATAATCGAAAAAGTTGAGCGGGGAGTGGACGCTGAGAATTTTCTGGGGCTGAAATCTTTTGATCAGAGCGACCTGAAAGAGCGTCTCCGGTTCGGAACCCGCCTTCGTGCCGGGATGGTAGCGCCGGTTTTTGCGGCTTTTGGTCCGCCACCGGCGATCCGCGTCGCGGTTCCAGTCCCGGGTCGGAAAATTGCGATTGAGGTCCACACCGCTTGCGTTAACCCGGGTCGGCGGCGTTGCAAAATAACCGTCGGGATTGACCAGCGGCGCAATCACAACGCACTGATCTTTCAACGTCTGGGGGTGCTGATGAAGGTATTGCGCGAGCTTCAGCATCAGATAAACCGTCGGCCGTTCGTCGCCGTGAACGCCGCCCAAAAATAAAATGCAGTTTCCCGAAGAAGCGCCAAAACGCGCAAAAATAAGCGGGCGGCTGCTGCGCGTGGCCCGGTGGTGTTCCCAGGAAACGCCGGCGGCTGAAATATCCGTCCAACCCAGTCGTGCATGGAGGCCATCCACGGCCCGAAGAAATGGTTTCAGCTCCGCGTCGGGAGAATCAGCCGTTCCTGCAGCAACCGCACAGGACGGGGCCAGAAAGAAACAAAGGCAAAAAATCCCGGCGGTTTTCAGGGATGATCCGGCGACCCGGAGAAAAAAATGGAAGGAGGCGGCAAACAAGCGAATCGGATCCCGTCCTTTCAGAACCCCAAAATTTCTTTTGCCCTTCTGAGCCTTCGGCGGGCGGAATTCAAACCCAGGAGGGCAAAGATCCGGTCGAGTTCGGGACCTTTCAATTTGCCGGTCAACACCGCCCGGACGGGCATGAACAAATCCCTTCCTTTTGCGCCGGATTCTTCCTTTGCGTGCCGGATCGCGGCTGCGTAGACACCTCCGGGATCGCCTTGTGCACGCTCCAGATAATCGCCGAAAGCTCCGACCACCTTGCGGGCGCCGGGCGCCGCCAGCAACCTCTCGGCTTCCTCCGTCAGGGAATAATGGTCATCGAAAAACAAGTCGATGTGCTGTCCGATTTCGGCCAGCGTCGTTAATTCCTCCTTCACGGTTTCCACTACGTTTGCGAGCCATGCGGCATCGAGTGTTTCCGGTCGGTAGCCGGAGTCGCGCAAAAAAGGTTCAAGCCTTCGCAGCAGATCGTCGGTTGAAGCATTGCGGATGTACGCGGCGTTGAGCCACCGGAGCTTGTCCTCATCAAAGACCGCGCCGCTTCTGGACGCCCGCGAAAGTGAAAACGCCCCGATCATTTCTTCGCGGGAGAGGATTTCCCTGCCACCGGAAAAAGAACTTCCCAAGAGCCCGAGATAATTGATGAGCGCTTCGGGCAGGAACCCCTGCCTGCGAAATTCGCCCACGGACACGGAGCCGTGGCGTTTGCCGAGCTTGGCGTGGTCTCTTCCCAGAATCAGGCAATGGTGGGCAAACGCCGGTTCATCGAATCCAAAAGCCCGGTACAGCAGGATCTGCAGGGCCGTGTTGGACAGATGGTCTTCGCCGCGAATGACGTGCGTAACCTCCATCCGGTGGTCATCAATGACAACGGCAAAGTTGTAGGCGGGCATACCGTTGGAACGAACGATAATAAAATCACCTAAGGCTTCACCTTCAAACCGGATCGGCCCGCGGATCAGATCGTTAAATTCGATGGTCGTCTGAGGAACTTTGAAACGGTAGGAAGGCTTCCGGCCGGACGCGGCCAGCGCTTCTCTTTCTTTCGCACCGAGATTTCGGCATTTCCCCAGATAGCGCGGCATCCGTTTGGCAAGAATCAGGGTCTGGCGCTCCTCTTCCAGTTCTTCTTCCGTGCAGTAGCAGGGGTACGCCAGGTCCGCGTCCAAGAGTTTTTTCAGGTGGGTCTCATAGATGGGCAACCGTTCGCTCTGCCGGTAAGGGCCATGGGCGCCGCCGATGTCCGGGCCCTCGTCCCAGCTTAGTCCCAGCCATTTCAGGTCCTCAATGAGACCGGTCTGGAAGGAGAGAGAACTTCGGGATTCATCCGTATCCTCAATCCGCAGGATGAAACAGCCGCCTTCGTGCCGGGCGAACATCCAGTTGAACAAAGCAGTGCGCGCGTTGCCCACATGCAGTTCTCCGGTGGGAGACGGCGCAAAACGAACCCTGGCTTTATTCCCCATCGGCGATCCTTTCCGCGCCGCAGGCCACCGCCCAAACGGCAATTCCTTCTCCGCGGCCCGTAAATCCCATTCCCTCGTTGGTCTTGGCTTTGATGTTCACGGCCTTTTCCGGAATCTTCAGTACCCGGGCGATGTTGGCCGTCATCGCCTGCGCGTAAGGCGCCAGTCTGGGCTTCTCCAGCACAACCGTGGCGTCAAGGTTCTCGATGCTCACGCCTTTGGACTCGACGATCTCTGCCACCCGCTCCAGGAGGATCAGGCTGGAAATGTTTTTGAACTCCGGATCGGAATCCGGAAAATGCCGACCGATGTCCCCCGCCCCGGCCATGCCCAGAAGCGCGTCACAGACCGCGTGCAGGAGCGCATCGGCATCGGAATGCCCCGCCAGCCCCCGGTCAAAGGGAATGTCCACGCCGCCCAGAATCAGCTTCCGGTCCTTTGCGAACCGATGGCTGTCGTATCCCAAACCGCTCCGATGACGAACCTGTTTGCCCGTTATGGCTTTCAGAAAGGACTCCGCCATCTTCACATCTTCCGGTGTTGTAATTTTCATGTTTTCGCCCGAACCCGCAATCATCCGGACTTTTTCACCGATTCTTTCCACCAGCGACGCATCATCCGTTCCGTAATAACGATCCTCTTTTGCCGCCGCATGCGCGCGGCACAAAAGGTCGTACGAAAACGCCTGGGGCGTCTGCGTCTGCCACAAATTGCCGCGGGGAAGCGTTCTGTGGACGATTCCGTCTTCCGTGGTTTCCTTGATGGTATCCTTTGCCGGAATTCCCAGCGAAGCGGCGCCGCATTCGGCGGCCGCGGTCAGAACCCGGTCAATCATTTCCCCCGTGACAAACGGCCTCACGGCATCGTGAACCATGACGATGTCGCTGTCCGGCGAGACGGCCCGCAGGCCGCAGGCGACGGAATCCTGTCGCTCCCTTCCGCCGGCGACCACTCTGGCAACTTTGGCAAGGCCGTATTTTTCCACCATCCGCGTCCGGACAAACTCGACATCATCGGCCGGCACGACCAGAACGATGCCGGAAACGGCCTCGGCATTCTGAAACACGCGAAGCGTGTGCACCAGCACCGGCAGCCCCTGAAGCAGGAGGTACTGCTTGGC
Source organism: Smithellaceae bacterium (assembly GCA_035448625.1). Taxonomy (GTDB): domain Bacteria; phylum Desulfobacterota; class Syntrophia; order Syntrophales; family Smithellaceae; genus UBA8904. The sequence goes on from DAOTJI010000007.1 coordinate 12,234, forward strand.
GATCGAAGCGGCGGCCCTTCTGCCAGAGCCGCCGGCTGGAATAATGGCCACGGCTTTCATAGTGAATCTCATAAGAAAACAGGCCCGGAAAACCATTTTCCGGGCCTGTTCAGGATCTCTTTCTTCCCGGCCGATGGAACCTTCATGCAAGAGGTTTATGCATTGCCGCTTTTCCGGTCGGCGGCTTCCTTAAGCTCCGTGAAGATCATCCGGCCGGCCGTCGTCTGCAATACGCTGGTCACGACGACATCAACCGTCATATTGATCATTTTTTGCGCGCTGTCCACGATAATCATGGTCCCGTCGTCCAGATAACCGACACCCTGACCCTGTTCCTTGCCTTCCCGGATAATCTTCACCGTCATCTGCTCTCCGGGCAAGACCACCGGCTTCATGGCATTGGCCAGCTCGTTGACATTGAGGACGCGCACGCCCTGCAGTTCGGCCACTTTGTTCAGGTTATAATCGTTGGTCAGAAGCTTGGCGTTTAATTTTTGAGCCAGAGCCACCAGCTTCCCGTCCACGCCTTTGATTTTGGGAAAGTCCTGCTCGACAATTTCGATATTGATGGCCGTGCTTTTCTGCATCCGGTTGAGGACATCCAGCCCGCGGCGGCCTCTGGAGCGCTTCATGGAATCCGAAGAATCCGCGATGAATTGCAGCTCGTTGAGGACAAAACGCGGTACGATCAGTTCTCCGTCCACAAAGCCCGTATCGCAGATGTCCGCGATTCTTCCGTCAATGATCACGCTGGTATCCAGCAGACGGTGGTCCATCAGTTTTCTGGAATCAGTCGTGTGAAAGCTGATTTCCTCGGCTTTTTTCGAGCCGATCACCAGCCCCAGGTAACCCAGAATGCCGATCAGGAGCATGTAAACCCAGGGAACAATCTGCTGATTGGGCGGAATTCGGATGATCATATTCAATCCAAAGCCGATCATCAGCGCGATGAAGAGGCCGATGATCATGCCGGCAACGCCACCCACGATGGTCCTCACGGACTGCCTGCGGATATCCCGTTCGACCCGAATGACCAGCAGCGCAACAACCAAGCCTATAATTAAGCCGAAAATTGCCTGAAACACAGCGTAGGAACCGGCTGCCGCCATCGTGTGGTAAGCAATAAAATAACCGCTGACCGAACAAATCACAATCAGTAAAGCTCTTACGATCAATCGTATCACCTCCCTTCCAATAATAAAATCAATTGAATGTTATGAATCAGGAATAAAAAATGAGCGAATTTTGCTTCTATGCTGCGTGTTGAATGTGGAGGCACCGTAAACGATCCGGGAAAGAGGGTTTGTCCATTTTCAGTTTTCAAAGAGCAAAAAAACAGACAGACCAGGCACCCGTTCGCTACTGCACCGTGAAAATCATCTGCAAATCGCGTTCAACCTTGGCTTCCTGCGCGTTGGTGGCGACGGAAATTTCCTTCACGAGCAGATTTTTCGCGGTATCCATCATCTTCCGCTCGCCGAAAGAAAGATTTTTGTCGCTTTTCAGAATGAATAAGTCCCTCAAAACACTGGCGATTTCGAAAACGGACCCGGTTTTGATCTTCTCCAGATACTCCCGATAGCGCTTGTTCCAGGTTTGTTTGTCAATGGTCACATCCTTGTTGCGCAGGATCTCGTAAACTTTGGGAATTTCCTTCTCCAGAATGACTTCCCTGAGCCCCACCGCCTTGGCGGAATTGGTCGGGATCATGATCTTCATGCCGTTGCCCATGATTTTCATGACATAAAAGGGCTGCTTCTTCCCCATAACCTCTCTATTTTCAATGGCTTCAATGACGCCCACGCCCTGAGCCGGATAAACGGCCAAATCACCTACTTTAAACATTGGACATTTCCCTGCCTTTCTATAAGAACGTTGAACTTTATCACTTTTTCTTAATTTAGTCAATGATTAATACAATTTACTGAAATACTTCAGAAATGCCTTGCGGGAACCGAAAGGACGGTCATTCAGGGCAGATAAAACAGGGGATTGCGGGCTTTCCCCTTGAGGCGAATTTCAAAATTAAAATAGGTATCCCCCGCCTCGTCCGTGCTTCCGGACGTGGCAATGGTCTGGCCTTTGACCACGTCCTGGTCCGTCTGGACTGATCTTTTCTTCAGGTGGGTGTATACCGTTGCGAAGTCCTTCTCGTGCCGGATAATCACGGTTTCGCCGAAGTCCTTCAGATTGGCCGAGAATATAACGGTTCCGGAGGCGGCCGCTTTCACCCTTGTCCCGGCCGGGCAGACGATCTTGATCCAGTTGTGATAGGTTTTGTTGGGTTGAATCCCGAAACGGGTTTTCACCGATCCTCGGGCCGGCCATGCGAACCGGCTTTTGTCCATCACCACTTTTTCTTCCGAAACCTGCTCCTTTTGCTCAACGGAAGCTTCGGTTTTATTGGATTTCGGCCCGGGCGGAACCGCTTTGACGCCGGACCTGTGTTGTTTGGCAGGCTCCGGATGGGTTTTCTCCGTGGGCGGAATAATTTCGGCGGCTCGGGGCGGTTTTCTGACGGATGGTTTTGCATCCGACACCCTCTGTTTTCCGCCCGCGTCCGCGGCGGCTTTCCCCGAGGACACCATGACGTCTTCGATCACCTGGTCGGCGTTGGGAATAAAAACGACGGCCCCTTCGCGGATGGTGGCGACATCCACGATATTATTGATTTCCGCAAGGTCCTGCAGGCTGGCCGAATAAGCTCGGGCAATGCTGTAGAGCGTTTCACCTTTTTTGACGACGTGATAAACGCCGCTGGCCTGGCTTTTCTGTACCTGGGAATTCGCACACCCCGCCGGCATCAGAAGCGCCAGAAGGGATAAATAGAAGCACACCTTGAAACACCGGCGTCTGAAAAAGGCCAAAAACCGGCGGCCGGCGGCATGCCGGATCATTCTTTCCATCCGCTTTCCCCGATCAGGCTGACAAAGCGGCAGCCCCCCAGATCTTCTTTTTTCAGCTCGGACGGATTTTCAATCGAGCGGGTAAGTTTATAAAGTGTCTGTACCTCCCGGCCGCCCACCGGAACCACCATCCTGCCTCCGGGAGCCAACTGACTGAGCAAATATTGGGGAACCTGCGGAGCGGCGGCGGTCGTAATGATTGCGTCGAAAGGCGCCTCCTCTTTCCATCCGTAGGACCCGTCGCCAACGCGAATGGCGACATTGTAGCAATTCAGCCGGTCCAGAATCGCCCGGGCCCGCGAGGCCAGCACGGCGACTCGTTCGATGGAAAAGACCCGGTCGGCCAGCTTCGCCAGAATGGCCGTCTGATAGCCGGACCCCGTGCCGATTTCCAGAACCCGCTCCATTCCTTTCAGCTCCAGGGCCTGCGTCATCAGGGCCACAATGAAGGGTTGGGAAATGGTCTGGCGCTCCCCGATGGGCAGCGGATTGTCGCTGTATGCCTGGTCTATCAAACCTTCATCCACAAAAAGATGGCGCGGAATCGTTTCCATCACTTTCAAAACGCGATCATCACGAATGGAACGGGCGCGAATCTGCGTTTCCACCATCCGGATGCGCTGTTTTTTGTACCGGTCCATTAAAGTGCCTGCATCTTTTTCTTTTTAGGGGGAATTTGGTAAAATTTCTGCACCGTTTCGTGCCTGCGCAATCCCAGGGCTTCACGGGTCACAATCAAATAATAATACTGAATTTCGGCTTTTTGACGGGCCGCGTTGAATCGATCAATCATTTCGTTGATCTCCTCAAAAACCGACTGCCGTTCCAGCGGATGCACGTCGGTTTCCAGCGATTGCCAGCGATCCATCATTTCCCCGAACCGCCGGTCGAGTCTCTTTAGCTTCGCAAGCGCGTCCTCCACGGCAAAACCGGCCCTGGCCAGAACCGCCGCCCTTTCCCGAAGCAGTTCCTCACATAAATTTTCCTGATGTTTTTCTCTTCCCTTGAGCGGTCCCTGCACCATGAAGCCTTTTGATCGGTTTCTGAGGGCCTCTATCATTCAAGCGCTTAATTTTCAAGTTCAAAGCGCTCCCTGCGTCCGGGATGGAATTTTTTCCTTTACAGTTCAGCATTATTTCGTTACATAGCCGTCCCAATATCATTCATTCGTTTACTGGAATTTTCGATGTGCTCTGAAAAGACTTTTCCCATGTCCCGGGCCGTCCTTGACGCCTACGCGCAGGGACAGGAAGATGAAACGCTCCTCCCGCTGGTGCTGGTCGATCGCGGGCAGGCCCCCCTGGGGAGAATCCGGCCGGGCGACTCTATCATTTTCTACAATATTCGCGGTGAACGTGAAATCGAGCTGACCCGCAGTTTTACCGAAGAAGACTTCCGGGAATTCCCCGTTCACGCCAAACTCCCCGTGCACTTCACGACCATGATCGAGTATTCGAAAGGGTTGAACGCCGAAGTCGCTTTTCCGCCGCAGGGCGATCTGACCGACACCCTGAGCGACATCATCGCGGCGCACAATCTCGCGCAGGCAAAAATCACAGAGGCGGAAAAAGCCGTGCATGTCGGCTACTTCTTCAACGGGAAGAAAAGCGATCCCCTGCCGGGGGAAGAACGGATCATCGTCCCGACGCGCAAGGACGTCAGGCTGTTCGACGAAGCGCCGGAAATGTCCATTGATGAAATCACGCGAGCGGCCTCGACCAAAATCCAGGATGCTTCCTGCCGTTTCATCGTCGTCAACTTCCCGAACGTGGACGTCGTCGGCCATATTGAAAACGAACCGGCAATCCTTCGGGCGGTTTCGGCGGTGGACCGGCATGCCGGAGAGCTGGTGCAGCAGGCGCTTCGTCAGAAAATGACCGTCATCGTCACCGCGGACCACGGCACCGTGGAGAAATGGCTGTATCCGGATGGAGGCGTGGACACCGGACACACGGACAGCCCCGTACCCTTCATTCTATTGCATCCGGAGCAAAAACGCTTACTGAAATCCGAAGGGGAACTAACCGATATCGCGCCGACTATTCTGGATTTGATGGGCCTGCCCGTCCCCGCTTCCATGACCGGCTCGTCCCTGATTCAGGCAAAGCCTTCGCCTCTCGCCCCCTCCTCCCGTTTACTCCTCATCATTCTCGACGGCTGGGGCCTTTGCGACAACCCAAAAGGCAACCTGATCGCGTGCGCCGAAACACCGGTAATGGACCGGCTGCTTCGGGATTACCCCCACGCGCGGCTGGCCGCATCCGGACCGGCCGTCGGGCTTCCCTCCGGCACCGTGGGCAACTCCGAAGCGGGGCATCTGCACATCGGCGCGGGCCGGCGGATTTATTCCGACCGCCTGATGATCGATCAGTCGATCGCCCGCAAGGATTTTCTCCAAAACCCGGCTTTCACGCGCGCCATGGCCCTGGCCCGACAAAACCGCCGCTCACTGCACCTGATGGGCATCGTGTCCTTCTTCAGCTCGCACGGATCCATCGAACATCTGTTCGCCCTGATGGAGATGGCCGCAGCGCAGGGTGTCTCCGAGTTATATCTGCACGCCATGCTGGGGCGGCGCGGCGAGCAGGCGGAAAGCGGCGCGCGCTACATTCGGCAGGTGGAGGAAAAATGCCTTTCACTGAGGCTTGGGCAGGTGGTCTCCGTGATCGGACGATACTGGTCGATGGACCGTGAAGAAAACTGGGACCGGATCGAAAAAACCTACCGGATGCTGGTTTACGGAGAGGGGACCCCCGTCCCCAGGGAGGAATGAACATGCAAATCACCGTGAATCAAACCGTGATCGAACTCGTTTGCTCAGATATCACCGAGGAAGAAACCGAAGCCATCGTCAACGCCGCCAACAGCCGACTTTCAGGCGGTGCGGGCGTGGACGGGGCTATTCACCGCGCGGGCGGCCCCGCCATCATGGCCGAATGCCGCAAGATCGGCGGCTGTCCGACCGGCGAGGCCGTCATCACGACCGGCGGCCACCTCAAAGCCCGTTTTGTCATCCATACCGTCGGGCCCGTGTACCGCGGCGGAGGACGGGGCGAGGCGGACCTGCTGGCCTCCGCTTACCGAAACAGCCTGAAACTGGCCGTTAAGAAAGGCCTCAGAAGCATCTCTTTTCCGGCCATCAGCTGCGGGGTATATGGGTACCCGGTTCACGAAGCCGCCGCCCTGGCGCTTTCCACCTGCATCGAATTCGTCCGGAACCACCCGGATCTTCAGCGCATTCGCCACGTTTTATTCGATGAGCGGACCTATGATATTTTCGCGCGGGAATTGAAAAAAATCATGCCATGAAAGGTGCAGGAACCTTCATGAACGCCAAACCGACTTACGAGGAACTGGAACAGAAAGTCGCGCTGCTGTCCCAAAAAGTAAGCGAGCAGCAGTCCATCGAAAATCAATATCGCAACCTGGTCGACTCCACCACCGACTCCCTGTATCTGGTGGATTCCGACGGCCGCTACCTGTTCATCAACCAAAACCACGCCGGACGACTGAAAATCCATCCGAGCGACGCCGCCGGCCTTTTCTACAAGGATATCCACTCGCCCGAGCAGAACGCCAAATTCGAGCTCAAGATCCAAAGCGTTTATCGGACGGGCCGGTCCGATTCCGACGAGCATCACAGCTTGCGGGACGGCCGGTATTTTCTGCGCACCTTCAGCCCGGTACGGGATTCCGCCAACCCCGAAAGCATCATCGCCGTGGCGGTTGTTTCCAAAGACATTACCCCGAGAAGAGAAGCGGAAGAGGCGCTGAGAAAATCCGAGGAAAAATACCGCCGGTTGATCGAATATTCCAGCGAGGCGATTTTCATCATCTCGAACGGAAGCATCAGCTTCGCCAACAGCCGAACGGAAAAGATGCTGGGGTATCCGCTGGCCGCTCTGCAGGCCATGCCGTTTAAAGACCTGGTCAACGCCGAAGACCGGGATATGATCGCCGAGAGGCAGCAGGCTGTTCTCCAGGGAAACGAATCGTCGCTGAACAATCGTTTCCGAATGGTTCGCCGGGACGAATCGACCATCTGGGTGGCCGCCAACAGCGTCATGATGTGGTGGGAAAATGCTCCGGCGACGCTGAACTTCATGCGCGACATCACCCAGCAAAAAAAGGCGGAGGCCCGGCTGTTGCAGGCACAGAAAATGGAATCCATCGGCACGCTGGCGGGGGGCATCGCCCACGACTTCAACAATCTGCTCATGGGCATTCAGGGCCATACGTCTCTGGCGCTATTGAATCTCGGCCCCGGCGATCCGAATTACGATCATATCCGCACGATCGAAAAGCTGGTCATCAGCGGCGCCGGCCTGACCAAGCAACTGCTCGGCTTCGCCCGCGGCGGCAAACATGAAGTCAAAAGCGTGAATTTGAACCATCTGATCGAGCAGACGTCCCAGACGATCGGCCGAACCAAAAAAGAGATCAACATTCATCACCATTTCGAAGATCCCCTCTGGCCGACCCAAATCGATCCGGCGCAGATCGAACAGGTCCTGGTGAATCTGTTCATCAATGCGTGGCAGGCCATGCCCGCCGGCGGGGATCTGCATCTCGAAACGAAGAACCTGCTCCTGGATGATAAACCCCTCAAGGACTGCAGCGGCAGACGCGGCCGCTTCGTCAGGATCTCCGTAACCGACAACGGCGTCGGAATGGACGAGAAGACCCGGGAAAGGATTTTTGAACCGTTTTTCACGACCCGGGAAATGGGGCGCGGCACCGGCCTGGGCCTGGCCACCGTTTACGGCATCATCAAAAATCACAACGGCTTCATCAACGTTTATTCCGAGAAAGGCCACGGTTCGACCTTCAACATCTATTTGCCGGCCTCCGAGCAAGAGACTTCCGGCGACCGGCCGCCGGCCGGGGAATCCGCACCCGAACCCTCTCCGGGCGGGGAAACGATTCTGGTCGTGGACGACGAACCCATGATCCTGGATGTGGCCTGCGAAATGCTCAAAAGGCTGAACTACCGCGTGATCACCGTCTCCAATGGCGAGGCGGCGATCGACCTCTACCGGCGGGAAAAGGATCGCGTGGATCTGGTCATTCTGGACATGGTCATGCCCGGCATGAACGGTTCAGAGGTTTTTGATGCCATCCGGCAGATCCGTCCGGGCGCCAGAGTCCTGCTGTCGAGCGGCTACAGCCTCAACGGTCAGGCCGGCAAAATTATGCAACGCGGCTGCAGCGGCTTCATTCAGAAGCCTTTCACGATCAATGATTTGGCCGTGAAACTGCGGAAGGTTTTAGAGCAAGCGGCACCGGATCAGACCGCAACCGGCGCGAGCCCATCGTCATGAAAAGAAAATCCTTCAAAGGCCAATTACAGCCCGTGGGCGAAATCCTTTCCGCCGTCCTGAAACAAAGGGGCCTGACCGGCAAACTGACGGAAAATCCCGTCTTCAAACTGTGGCCGAAAGCGGTCGGCACGAGAATCGCCCAGCATACCTGTCCCGACGGATGGCGCGCAGGCACCCTCTTTGTGAAAACGACCTCCTCCGTATGGGTGCAGCAGCTTCATTTCATGAAAGAAGACATCCTGAAAAAAATCAACGATCTGGCCGGAAGAACCGCCGTGCGGGAAATCCGCTTTGCGGTGGGATACGACCCGCCGCGCAGGGATGCGGGCATGCGGGCCGTCCCGTCCGGAGCCGCCCTTAAGGAGAGAGACAAAAGAATCATTGCGGAATGCACCGATGCGATCAAAGACCGTGAACTGGCCGCCATTGTGAAGCGGGTCATGCAGGCGGAAATCAGCCGCCGCAGGATTCGGGAGAAGCGGCAAGATCGCTGAAGAGCTTCTTCATCTCCGGCGTGTACGCATTTCGGGCCTGATAAATATAAAGCGGCGGTTCCATTTTCAGCTCCTCGCCGGATCCGCTTCGCCCCTCCGCCAGCACAAATTCCGCGTCGGATGACGCGTCGGAAAACACCAGCTTCATTCTCTTGGGTTCGATGCCTTTCGCCCGAAACAGACTGACCAGCTCCACCAGCCTGGCCGCCGGATAGATCGTAAAGACCCTTCCTTTCGGTTTCAGCAGAACCTTCGCCGCCGTCAGAAATTCCGCGAGAGACCCCTGAAGCTCATGGCGGGCAATGGCTTTTTCGGAGAGCGGATTGATTTTGCCCGAAGATAGTTTTCGATAGGGAGGATTGAAAACGACATTGTCAAACGAACGGCTCGAAAAGATTTTCCTCACGTCTCCGGCATCGCCCTCGACAATCGAGATTCGCCCCGCAAGACCGTTCTGTTCCACGTTGACGCGGGCCAGCTTTGCCGGTCCCTCCTGAATTTCCAAGCCGACCCAACGGGTCAGAGGATTCTTCCCGGCCAGGACCAGCGCGAGAATGCCATTTCCGCAGCCCAGGTCCAGGTTGACGGACCGGGGTTTTACCGAAACAAAACCGGCCAGGATCAGAGAGTCCAGATTGAACCGGTATCCTTTCGCGCTCTGGAGGATCTTCAGGCTTCCGCCCAGGATTTCGTCCATCGTCACATCTTGTTTCATCTCAACGCTCCCGCCGCGATCTGCCCCTCCCCCGCTGATGCTCCATCAAAGCTCCCGGGAAAGCAGCCCGGCCGGCTTCGCGCCCCGCAATCTGAAAACGCGATCCGAATTTTCAATGTTCCACGCCTGCAAAGGGATACCTGCAATCCCGGCATCCTGTCAACCCATAAGATCATGAACGGCCGTGATGTCTTTCCCGGACTTCCGTAGGCAAAAGCAGGGCTTCTCCTGAATTTTCCAAGATTTTCTTGACAGACCCCACGGCGTTCCCTATACTTTGCGGCGCCAAAATACAGATCGAAGGATGCGTCGCCATGATAAAACTTTCCCTGAAGCGAAAGATCATCGGCCTTGCCGTCATGGCAGCGGTTCTGCCGGTCGCGGTCATGATGATCCTCATGGGATCTTTCAAAACCTCCGTTTCGGACCTGGCCTCGAAAGAGCTCAGCGACGTCGCGATGGCCAACATGTCCCAGATTGCAAGGGACGTGTACGGACTGTGCGAAACCTCCAACGACCTGATCCAGAGAAAAATCAACAACGGCTTGAATGTGGCCCGAAGCATCCTGAAGCAGCACGGGGGCATCGAAGCCGCCAAAGAAAAGGTCGTCTGGGAGGCCGTCAACCAGTTGACCCAGGAAACGCAGAAAGTAGAGCTTCCCAAACTGACCGTGGGCGGCGACTGGCTCGGCCAGAACCGCAACCCTTCCGCACCCACGCTCATCGTCGATGACGTGAAGCGTCTGGTCGGCATCACCTGCACCATTTTTCAGCGAATGAACGAAAACGGCGACATGCTGAGGGTGGCGACCAACGTGGAGGACCTGAACCATCGCCGGGCCATCGGAACCTATATTCCGAACACCATGCCGGACGGGAGCGCCAACCCGGTAACGGCGGCGGTCCTGAAAGGGCAGTCCTATCGGGGGCTCGCCTATGTCGTCAACACGTGGTACCTTACGGCGTATGAGCCCATTACGGACCGAGGCGGAAAAATCATCGGCATGCTGTACGTGGGGGAAAAGCTGGAAGCCGTCGCATCGCTCAGGAAAGCGATCATGAACATGAAGGTGGGAAAACTGGGCTATGTGGGCGTCGTCGGCGGCAAAAACGAGCACCGGGGGCGATACATCATTTCCAAAGACGGCAAGCGCGACGGGGAAAACATCTGGAATCAAAAAGACATTTACGGCAACCTCACCATCCAGACCCTGATCACCAAAGCACTGGCCCAGCCCAGGGGCGAATCCTTTTACCACGAATACATCTGGCAAAATCCCGGCGATCCCGAGCCCAGGAAAAAGGTATCTTCCGTCATTTACTTTGAACCATTCGACTGGGTGATCGTGGCCGGAACCTATGAAGACGATTTTTTCCGTCCCGTCGGACACGTGCACGAAATGATCAAGTCTATCTTTCTGAAAATGATTCTGGCGGGGGCGCTGATCATCCTGTTGTCGGTTCTTCTGGCCGCGGTCCTGGCCCGTCGGCTGACTGCGCCCCTGGAGCTGACGACGTCGCTGGCCCAGAAGATCGCCACCGGCGATATCCAGCAGGCCCGGGAAGAACTGGCGGGAAACGAGTCCACACGGGTCATTCAAGCCGGCGATGAAACCGGAAAACTGCTCCAGGCCTTCCAGGCCATGACGGGAAATCTCGACTCGCTCATCGGTCAGGTTCACCGCTCGGGCATTCAGGTCACCACCTCCGCCACCGAAATCGCCGCTTCAGCGCGTGAACTTGAAGCGACGGTGGCCCAACAGGCGGCTTCCACCAACGAAGTGACGGCCACCAGCCGCGAAATTTCCGCCACGGCGGACGATCTGGCCCAGACCATGGACGGGGTCAACGAGTCGCTCAACGAAACCATCGGCATGGCCCAGGAGGGCCGCAACGACATCGCCCAAATGGAGACGGCCATGCGGGAACTGGTCAAGGCCACGTCCTCCATCACTTCCAAGCTGACCGTCATCAACGACCGGGCCAACCGGATTTCCCACGTCGTCACCACGATCAACAAGATTTCCGACCAGACGAATCTGCTGTCGCTAAACGCCGCCATCGAGGCGGAAAAAGCCGGCGAATTCGGAAGGGGCTTTTCGGTTGTCGCCCGCGAAATCAGCCGGCTGGCCGATCAGACGGCCATCGCCACGCAGGACATCCAGCAGGTCGTCTCTGAAATGCAGACGTCCGTCGCCACCGGCGTGATGGAGATGGACAAATTCAACGACGAAGTCCGCCGCGGCGTGGAAACGATGGTTGCGCAGAGTGCGCAGCTTGCCCGGATCATCGATCAGGTGCGCATCCACGGACCGCAGTTCACCAACGTCAAGGACGGCATGTACGCCCAGTCCCAGGGCGCGCAGCAGATCAGCGAGGCCATGGGCCAGTTGTCGACGGCGGCCGAGCAGACCAAGGCGTCGCTGCACGAATTCAAGCTGGCGACCCAGCAGCTCAATGAGGCCATCGCGGGGCTGCAGTCCGAGGTCTCCCGCTTTAAAATCAGCTCCTGATCGGGAAACAACCTATGCTGTTACTTCAGTTTCAGGCAGGCCCCGACCGTTACGGCCTCGACATCGGACAGGTCATTGAAGTGTCCTCCCTGGTTTCCCTGAGAGCCGTTCCGCACGCGCCTCCGGAAGTCGCGGGAACCTTCAATTACCGCGGAACGCTCACGCCGGTGGTGGATCTGACCGTGCTTCTGACCGGCACCCCTTCCCGCCCCCGAATGAGCACGCGAATCATCCTGATCCATTATCCGGGAGAAGACGGCCGCTTTCACATTCTGGGCCTTCTGGCCGAAGGGGTAACGGAAATGATCGACTGCCAAAAGGAAAGCCTCCAGCAGCCGGTCGTGAGCGTCAGCGGTGCGCCGTATCTGGGGGACACGATGTTCGACGAGCGGGGCTCCATCCAGGTTCTGGATATGGAGCGGCTGCTGACCCGCGACCTGCTGTTCACCCTTTTCCCGCCGGAGGTCACCAACGGATGAACGCGCCTGACGCCGTGCTGGAATTCATCACGCTTTCCCTGGGCTTGGAGCCGGACTCCTCAGGAAAGGACGCCATCGACCGGGCTGTCGCCTCCGCCATGAGGCACGAAGGCCTTTCGGATCCGCAGGCGTTTGAAAAACTGTTTTTATCCTCTCCCGCAGTGAGGCAGAAGCTGATCGACGCAGTCGTCGTCGGAGAAACCTGGTTTTTCCGCGACAGGGGGCCTTTTCTCTGGCTGGGCCGCCATGCCCTTCAATGGCAGGCGGCGCACCCGGGAAGCGTTTTGAAAATCCTGTCGTCCCCCTGCTCAACCGGGGAAGAGCCCTACTCCATCGTCATGACCCTGCTGGCCGCCGGTCTGCCGCCTTCGGCCTTCACGGTGGAAGGCGTGGACGTCAGTGCCCGGGCTCTCGAGACGGCCGGCCGCGCCTGCTACCCGAAAAACGCCTTCCGCGGAAACATCGGCGAGGACGTCGCCCGCTTCTTTGAAGCAACCCCTTCGGGCCGCAAAGTCGCCGCTTCCGTTCTAAACCGGGTCACCTTTTCACTGGAGAACCTGGCGCTACCCGGAAGCCTTGCCGGTCGAGGCCCGTACGACATCATTTTCTGCAGAAACCTTCTCATCTACATGACCCCCGAAGCCCGCCTTCGTATTTTCGACCGGATGGACCAGCTCCTGGTTCCCGGCGGCATTCTCTTCGCCGGCCATACGGAAACGAATTTCTGGCATCAACGCGGCTATCAGCTCCTCCCGTGGGACAGGGCCTTTGCGCTGGCCAAACCCGTCACCCCGGCGCAGCCCGTCGCGATCAAAACGCCAGCCCCGGCAAAAGCCTCGATTGAAATCTCCTCCCCGAAAAAACGCGTCCAAACGAAGGAAACAACGGCGTCCTCTCCAAACACCGGCCTTGCACAGACTCCGACCGCTGAACTCCGGCAGCCGGTGAAAGCGGGGCCTGCGCATGACCATTTCAATGAGCCGCAGGCGGATGCACAGATCCGGGAGGCCCGGCGGCTGGCCGATTCGGGCGACATGAAGGGCGCAGCCCGTCTCTGCCGGGAATACACGCGCAAATTCGGACCGGCCGCCGAAGCCTACTGTCTGATGGGAATCCTCTCCATGGCCGGACAGGACCTGAACGGGGCCGAGGACTGTTTTTTAAAGGCCCTCTACCTCGATCCCGGCCACTACGAAAGCCTGGTCCACATCAGTCTGATCTACCGGCAGAAGGGAAACGAAAAAAAAGCGGCGCTTTACCGGGAACGGGCCGAGCGGACGGCGGCCGCCAGAAAATAGGAAGCAGGCCTTAAAAAAACCGGGGTAAAAAAAGATGGCAAACGCAGAAAAATATTGCTGGAAAGTGAAAGGAATCTTCGGCGACGGATCCTGCGCGGAATTGCCGCGCCTGATACACTGCCGCCGCTGCCCCGTTTTCGCCACCGCGGGGAGACAGCATCTGGACCGGGACCTTCCGCCGGCATACCTCGGGGAGCGGGCCGCCGTGATGGCTCTGCCCAAAGAGACGGGCAGGCTGGGAACCCTGTCCGTGATGGTGTTCCGCCTGTGCGGCGAGAAGTTTGCCGTCAAAACCATCTACTTTCAGGAAGCGGCGGAACCTTCCCCGGTTCACACTCTGCCCTTGAAGGTCAACCGGATTTTCCGGGGAATCGCCAACATCAACGGAGAACTGCTCTTATGCCTGTCCGTCGCGGACCTGCTGGATCTGACCTCCGAAGCGCAGGACAACGAGCCCCCCGCGGCGTACGAGCGAATGCTGGTGGTCGGCCGTGAAGGGCAGCGCTTCGTGTTTCCCGTCGAGCAGATTCTGGGGGTGCATCGGATTGCTCCGGAGGATCTCGGAGAAGTGCCGGCCACGCTCTCGCGCAGCGCGAAGGCGCTGACCCGGGGCATTTTCCTGCTCGACAAAAGCCCGGTCGGGCTTCTGGACGAGGAGCGGCTTTTCCCCGCCATGACAAGGAGTTTGAATCCATGACCGCGGATGCACCCCCCATCGATCCCCTGATGCTCGACCTGTTCCGCGTGGAGCTGGAAAACAACACCCGGACGCTGGAAGCCGGTCTGGTTACGGCGGAGCGCGACCAGACACCGGAACGCATCGAACCGCTGATGCGGGCGGCGCATTCCATCAAGGGGGCCGCCCGGATCGTGGGGCTCACCAAAGCCGTTGCGCTGGCCCACGCCATGGAGGATGTTCTGTCGGCTGCCCAGTCCGGAAAACGGCCGCTCACCTCCGCGGCGGTTGACCGGCTGCTCAAGGGAAATGATTTTTTTGCCGCTCTCTCCCGTCTGGACATCCAGGAACTGCCCGCCGCTCTGGATAAGGGGACCAACGAAATTACCGCCATGTCGGCGGAACTGAGAAACCTGCTCTCCTCTCCCCCGGAAAGCGTTCCCTCGCCGCCCCCTCGGCAGGAAACCGCTTCCGCCGAAGCAAAACCGGCCGGAGATTCGGCCCAAGAAACTAAAGCCGCCGCGGTGCATCCCGGCGAAACCGACGCCCCAAAGCCGCCGGACACAGCCGTTTTGGAAAACGCCTGTCCGGGACCGCAAACGGCGCCGCCGGCGGTCCGTTCCCGCCGCATGCAGGACCAGGGAGACACGGGCCTGGTGCGCGTCCGGTCCGAAAACATGAACCGTCTGATGGCGCTGGCGGGCGAATGCCTTGTTCAGGCCCAGTCCGTCAAAACCGTCTATCAAAGCCTCCTGGCTCTGAAAAAGGAAATCTTCGAGATCGAAAGGCCCCTGCGCGAATTTCTGGAGCGGCGGGAGACAAACGAGCCGGAGGAAGGAACGGAAAATCTTCAGCAGACGCTGTCCGGCACGACGGCGGCCGAGCAGACCGTCTCGCGGGAAATTGTCCGGTTCGAACGCTTTTCACGCCGTCTGGAACACCTGGCGCATCGCCTTTACAATGAAGTCATCTCGAGCCGCATGGTGCCTTTCTCGGACGGCCTCCACGGCTTCCCCCGCCTGGTCCGGGATCTGGCCCGGGAAACGGGGAAGAAGGTTCGTTTTGAAATTGCCGGAGCCTCCACTCCCGTTGACCGGGATATTCTGGAACGTCTGGAGGCACCTCTTTCCCATTTGATCCGCAACGCCGTCGATCACGGCATGGAAACGCCCGAAGAACGAAAAGCGGCAGGCAAACCGGAGGAAGGAACCCTCGTTCTGGAAGCGCGCCACGTCGCGGGAATGCTGAACATTTCACTGACCGACGACGGCCGGGGAATCAATCCCGAGGATTTAAGGGGCAAGGTGGTTGAGAAAGGCTACGTGTCCCAGGATATGGCCGGAAACTTAAGCCGGGCGGAACTTTTCGAATTTCTTTTTCTGCCGGGATTTTCCACCGCCCGGAAGGTAACGGAAATTTCCGGCCGGGGGGTGGGACTGGATGTTGTTTTCAACATGGCTCACGAGGTGGGCGGAACCGTACGCGTGGATGCCGACGCCGGACGGGGCGCCCGCTTCCACCTGCAGCTGCCGCTGACGCTTTCCGTGCTCAGAACCCTGCTGTTGTCGATCGCCGGCGAAGCGTATGCCTTGCCCCTTTCCCGCATCGACCGGGTTTTGTCCCTGACCCCCGCCGACATTCGGGAAATCGAGGACCGTCCCTACTGCACCCTGGACGGGGAACATGTGGGCATTCTCGACGCGCGCCAGCTTTTCGGACTGCCGCAGGCCCCCACCCAGCCGGCGGGATTTTCCGTCGTCATCATCAGCGACCGGCTGAACCGCTACGGACTGGTGGTTGACCGCGTGCTGGGCGAGGAAAATCTCGTCGTCCGGCCGCTGGACCAGCGCCTCGGAAAGATCCCCAACATCAGCGCCGGCGCCATTCTGGACGACGGATCGCCGGTGGTTATTTTTGACGTGGATGACCTGGTCCGATCCATTCACCAGTTGCTGACGACCGGCAAACTGCAGAAAATCGGGCGGGGCCGGCAGGGCCTGAAAACCGGCAAAAAGCGTATCCTGGTGGTGGACGACTCCCTGACCGTGCGCGAAGTGGAGCGCAGGCTTCTGGAAAATGCCGGATACGATGTCACCACCGCCATTGATGGAATGGACGGATGGAACAAGCTCACGTCCCATCCCTTCGATCTACTCGTTTCCGACGTGGACATGCCGCGCATGAACGGCATCGATCTGGTCCGGATGGTCAAAACCGATCCGCAGCTTCGGGACATGCCGGTGATGATTGTCTCCTACAAAGACCGGGAGGAGGACCGGCTGCGGGGCCTCGAAGCCGGCGCCAACTACTATCTGACCAAAGGCAGCTTCCATGATGAAGGCCTGCTCGACGCCGCCCGCGACCTGATCGGAGGACCCTGATGACGCTCAAAATCGCCATTGCCCATCACGACGAGAACGCTTTGAAAATCCTGAGCCGGATCCTCGAGCCGGACGCCGACTGTACGGTCGTCTGGACCTCGGGCCGCGGGAGCGATGTCGTCCGGCATTGCCGCCGCACCCCGCCGGACATCCTGCTCGTCGATTTGGAGCTTGCCGACGTGAACGGCGCAAAACTGATCTGCGACGTCATGAAAGAAACCCCCTGCGCCATCCTGGTGCTGACCAACGCCAGGGAACGGCAGGCGGGCAAAGTGTTTGAGGCTATGGGGTGCGGGGCGCTCGATGTCATCGCCACGCCCGTGCTTCATTCCAACGGGTTTCTGGAAGGAGCGGACGCTCTCATCAAAAAAATCGACACCATGGCGAGGCTTTTGGGAAGCGCAACCCGGCCGGCAAAACCGGCCTTGACCGTCCGGCAGCCTCAAAAAGAAAATCAGCCTCCCCTCGTTGCCATCGGCTCCTCGACGGGCGGCCCCAAGGCCCTGGCCACGATCCTCGCCGGCCTCCCCGGGGAATTTCCCGCCGCTATCGTCATCTGCCAGCATGTCGATCTGCAGTTTGCCGGCGGTCTCGCCTCCTGGCTGAATTCTCAAACCAAGCTGACCGTGGACATTGCCCGAGAAGGCGTGCAGCCCCGGTCCGGCTCCGCCCTGGTGGCCCAAACCAACGATCACCTCGTGCTCGGAACGGACGGAGCGCTTCACTACACGGAGCATCCCCGGGATTACCCTTATCGCCCGTCCGTCAACGCACTTTTTGAAAGCCTTCGAAAAAACTGGCCGCAAAACGATGTGGCGGTCCTTCTCACCGGCATGGGGCGCGACGGCGCAGAAGGTCTGTCGGCTCTTTTCAAAACCGGCTGGCACACCATCGTCCAGGATGAAAAAACCTCCGTCGTTTACGGCATGCCGGCGGCGGCCGTGGAACTCGGCGGCGCATCGGAAATCCTGCCCCTGGACCAAATCGCCGGAGCCATTGTAAAGAAAATCACCAACCGCAAAGGAAAAACATCATGACCGAGAAAGAAAATCCAGTCCCCGCCCCGTCCGGCAGACGGGACCCGGCAGCCACGCTGACGGCTCACAAAATCAAGGTCCTGCTCATCGATGATCAGGCGATCGTCGGCGCGGCGGTAAAAAGAATGCTCGAGGCGGAAACGGACATCGTTTTTCAGTTCTGCCAGGACCCCACGCAGGCCATCCCGACCGCCGCCTCGTTTCAGCCGACGGTGATTCTTCAGGACCTGATTATGCCGGAGATCGACGGCCTGACGCTGGTGAAATTTTTCCGCGTCCATCCCCAGCTCAAGGACGTGCCCCTGATCGTTTTATCCTCCAAGGAAGAGGCGGTCACGAAAGCGGACGCCTTCGCGCTCGGGGCCAACGACTACCTGGTCAAGCTCCCCGACCGCATCGAACTGATCGCCCGCATCCGCTACCATTCCCGGGGCTACATCAACCTGCTGCAGCGAAACGAGGCTTACGCCGCGCTGCTCGCCAGCCGGCAGGCCCTGGCCGCGGAGCTGGCCCAGGCGGCCGACTACGTGGTATCGCTCATGCCGCCCCCCCTGTCCGATCCGACCATCACGACGGCCTGGCGCTTTTTCCCCAGCGCCCAGCTGGGCGGAGACAGCTTCGGCTACCACTGGCTCGATGAAAACACCTTTGCCGTTTATCTGCTGGATGTCTGCGGGCACGGAGTCGGCTCGGCGCTGCTTTCCGTTTCCGCCTTCAACGCCATCCGCTCCCAGACACTGCCCGATACGGATTTCCATTCCCCGGAGCAGGTGCTGGCGGCGCTCAACAGCGCTTTTCAGATGGAGCATCACAACAACCTCTACTTCACGATCTGGTACGGCGTTTTCGACCGCCGGAACCGGGAGCTTCGCTTCGCCAGCGGCGGCCACCCGCCCGCGTTTCTGATCTCCAGGGAGGGAACCCTGAACAAACTCATGACGAACAACCTGTTCATCGGCGGCCTTCCGGAAAGCGCGTACCAGGGGAGTTCAATCACCGTTCCCCCCGGGGCGAATTTGTATGTCTTTTCCGACGGCGTTTACGAAGTGGATCCTCCCGAAGGAAGCATGTGGACACTGGATCAACTGGGGGAATATCTGCTGCAGCACAAAATGGAAGCGGGCGAAGACATTGATGCCCTGTACCGGAAAATGCAGGAATACCACGGCCAGCAAACCCTGGAAGACGACTTTTCCATGCTGGCCGTTCACTTCACGTAGCGATCGGGATGAACGGGAGCCCGCCCTCGGGTCCGGTGCGGGACGATTTACCGGCGAAGCGACTTCAGGTTGATGACCACCACAAGCGTATACAGCACAACGATGAAGCCCAGGGCGTAAACTGCAAACGGCCCGCCGTACGCGTAGGCAACCCAGCAAACCGCCGCGCCGAAGCTTTTGGCCAGCACCAGTCCGCGGACAACGCCGAGCCTGCCGAACAGCCAACGCAGGAGAGTGTTTCGTTCCCTCACGCCCCGCTTTTTCAGGGCAAAAAACGTCGTCACTCCATCGCCGATCTGCAGCGCTATGGCCAGGCCCAACAGCATCTCTTTCATGGAACTCCATCCTTGAAGATTCACCGCGGCGGCCCGGAAAAAACCGGACCGCTATTCCCGTCCGCGCGGCTTGAGAACCAGAAAGAAGAGTTCGCCTTTTTCCTTGAGGCTGCCGGCGGCGGCCTGCGCTTCGGGCCCGAACCCGCAGAACAGATCGACGCGACCCGGACCCCGGATGGCGGCCCCCTTGTCCTGATTCAGGACAAAGCGTGAAAATTCGACGCGGCGGACCACCCGGTAATCCTCGTCCAGAACCGGTTTTCGCAAACGAATGAAGGCGAGCGCGCCCTGCGGGAAATACGCCGGGTCCGTGGCAATCGACCGGTGGGGCGTCACCGGCTGCCCCAGCGAACCCACCGGTTCACGGTCCACGAAACGGAAGAAGATGTAACGTTCGTTGTGGCTCAGAATTTCATAGATTTCTTTTTCACTTTTGTCTTTCAGCCAGGCTTTGAATCCGCGGTAGGAGGCATCGCTCCGGTCCAGTCTGTTTTCATCCAGCAGGTTCTGCGTTACGGAGCGAAACGGCCGGCCGTTGTTTTGGGCATAGCTGACGGTCAGCATGCTTCCGTCTTCCAGCCGGATTTTTCCCGATCCCTGGGTGTGCAGGGAATTCAGTTCGACGGGGTCGGCAACCCAGACCAATTCCAGTCCTTTGCCCTGCAGCACACCTTCCACATCGATTTCCCGGCGGGAATAGTAGGGAACCAGCCGGCCGTTTTCCCGTCGGCCGATCCGGGTTTCATTCGGGGATACCTTTTCCAAAACGATGTCCGGCGGCGGGCGGTAGAGCGGATACTTGTACTTCTCCGTCTTCGTCAGTGAGCCTTCCAAAAGCGGCTCGTAGTAGCCGGTAAACAGGACGGAACCGTTTCCGTTTTCCCCTGCCGCCCGAAGCAGAAGAAATTTCTCCGCGATCCGGTCTTTTTTCTGCTCGACGGGAATGTCCGAGGTCAGGATTTCGCGAAAAGCGATCAGCGTTTCCTTCATCTGCGCCGCGCTCACCTGACGGTCCGCGATCCGGAAGATCTGATTCTTTCCTGAACCGTCGTAATAGAGCAGGCTGCGGTCGATGGCCGTGAGAAGAGATTCGACATCGAGGTCGTCCACCAGATCCAGGCGCCGGGCATCCGCCGGCACCAGCGCCTCGCCCGGACGGGGCGGCTCCGGCCTGAACGCCTCTCTTTTCGCACAGCCGGCCAAAAGGACCAGGACCGCCAGCATCAGGAGCAAACCGATTTTCAGAAGCTTCATAGTTCGATGATCATCGCGGTTTCATCGCAGTAGTCCGGAAATTTGGGGCAGCGAAAGCAGTCGGACCAGACCTTTTCCGGCAGAATGGCGCGGTCCACTTCCTTGAAGCCCAGTCCGGCAAAAAATTCTTTTTTGTACGTCAGGGTGAAGATGCGAAACAACTCCAGGGTGATGGCGTCGGAAATGCAGAATTCGACCAGCTTGCGCCCGATGCCTCTTCTCCGGAACGCGTCGTCCACGTAAAGGGAACGGATTTCCGCCAGATTTTCCCAGATGATGTTCATCGCGCAGATTCCCACGATCTTCTGTTGTTCTTCGTCGAAATAAACGATGAAGTCCCGTACGGAATTGTAAATATCCATCAGGGAACGGGGCAGCATTTCCCCTTTCGCCGCCGATACGTTGATCAGCCGGTGAATGGTCTTGACG
Source organism: Smithellaceae bacterium (assembly GCA_035448625.1). GTDB lineage: Bacteria > Desulfobacterota > Syntrophia > Syntrophales > Smithellaceae > UBA8904. The sequence goes on from DAOTJI010000007.1 coordinate 33,292, forward strand.
TCACCGATGCGCGCTTTTCTTAGCATTTCTGCTCCTCCCTGCAGCGGACCCCGCGGCGGCCAGCAGTTCCCGGGCATGATCCCTCGCGGTTTCGGTCACATCCACGCCGCCCAGCATCCGGCCGATTTCCTCGATTTTCTGCTCGTCATCGATTTTTTCCACGACCGTGGACGTCCGGCCGCCGGCGACTTTCTTGCTGACCCGCAGATGCGGGCCGCCGAAGCTGGCGATCTGAGGCAGATGCGTGATGCAGATCACCTGATGATGCGCCGACAATGTCTTCAATTTTCGTCCGACGATCTCCGCGGTGGCGCCGCCGATGCCCGAGTCCACTTCATCGAACACGACGGTGTCCACCGAACCGATCCGCGTCAGAACATTCTTCAGCGCCAGCACGATGCGCGACAATTCGCCGCCGGAAGCAATTTTATGGAGCGGCTTCGGCTCTTCCCCGGCATTGGCCGTGAGATAAAATTCGATTTCATCGCCGCCCTTCGGTCCGTAGACCGTTTCGTCCTCCGGACAGCGCCGCAGAAATTTCACGGCAAAGGAGGCGTGCGGCATGTTCAAATCGTGGATTTCCCGGTCCACCGCCCGCTCCAGACTTCGCGCGGCCTGCTGCCTCATCGCCGAAAGCGTAAGCGCCCTTTCCCGAAGCTCCTCCGCGGCCGCATCTTTTTCCTTCTTCAAGCGCGCAAGCTCTTCTTCCGCGCCGGAGACGCTCTGCAGCTCTTCTTCCATCTCCCGCTTCCTGGCCAGCACCGCTTCCAGCGTGCCGCCGTGCTTGCGCTTGAGCCGGCCCAGCGCGTCCTGGCGTTCATCGATCATTGCCATTCGCTCGGGGTCAAAAACCAGTTTTTTTTGGTAGTCGCGCAATGCGAGCGCCGCCTCCTGCAAAATGACATAGCTCGCTTCCACGTCGGCCGGCCGGAGATTCAACCCCGGATCGATCTTCTGAATTTCCCGGATCTGCGAGAGGGCTTCCTTGAGCCGTTCGCCGACCGAGCCCGAATCCGCGTAAAGCAGCGCATAGGCCCGATCCGCCCGGTCCGCGAGCGTGCGCGCGTTGGCCAGCACCTTTCGTTCATCGGCAAGCCGGGCATCTTCGCCCGCGAGGGGATTCAGGCTTTTGATTTCTTCAAGCTGAAACCGGATCCAGTCGGCTCTTTCCACGCTTCTTCGCCGCAGCTCCTCCAGCTTTGCGATCCGGCCGAGGCACTGCTGAAATCGTTCGTAGACGGCCGCATACTCCCTGCGGGCGTCCGAACAGCCGCCGAAAGCATCGAGGATGTCGATGTGATTTTCCGCGAAGAGAATCACCTGATGTTCATGCTGCCCGCAGATATTGATGAGCGATTCGCTGATGGCGGCCAGATTCGCCAGCGTCGCCATCTGTCCGTTGATCTGCGCCCGGTTCTTGCCGGAGCGCGAAATGATCCGGCGGATCACGAGGTCGTCACCGGCGGCAAATCCCATCTGGGCCAGCTTTTCCTGAAGCGTCCGGTTGCCCTGAATGTCAAAGAGCGCCTCGACGGTCGCCGTGTCCGCCTGCGAACGGATCATTTCCGCCGCAGCCCGGTCGCCCAGAAGCAGGCTGACCGCGCCGATCAGAATGGACTTGCCCGCGCCGGTCTCTCCCGAAATCACGTTCAGACCTTCGTCAAACGAAACGTGCAGTTCGTCGATGATGGCAAAATTGGCAATGCTCAGATCACGAAGCATTTTTCCTTTTCCCGGCGCCTGAAGGCAGACTGCCCCATCCCAGTTTGGAACGCAGAATCTCCCCGTAACCGCGGTGCGGTGAAAGAACCAGTCTCGTGTAAAATTTTGATTTTCGTATGGTCATGACGTCTCCGGAGCTGATCCGGTAGGATTCCTGTCCGTCCAGCGTTACGGTGGCGCCGCTTTCCTTGGACCACAGCGTGATCTGCAGGTCGGAATTTTCAGGAAAGATGATCGGCCGGTTGGTGAGCGTATGGGGACAGATCGGGTTGATGATGATCAGCTCTTTTCCGGGATAGACGATCGGACCGCCGGCGGAAAGCGAATAGGCCGTCGAACCCGTGGGGGTTGAAACGATCAGGCCGTCGGACTTGTAGGTCGTGAGATACCGGCCGCTCACGGACGTTTCCAGCTCGACAATGCGGGAAAGATTGCCGCGGTTGATCACCACGTCATTCAAAACGATGCCGGAAGCGACGGTTTTGTTGCCCCGGCGGATTTTCACGTCCAGCATCATCCGTTTTTCCGTCAGGAAATCGCCCTTGAGAATCAGCTCGAAAGCCGCGTACGTCTCGTTGAGATTGACTTCCGTGAGATAGCCGAACGTCCCCATGTTGATGCCGACAATGGGCACGGGGTGCTGCGCGACATTGCGGGCGGTGCGGAGCATGGTGCCGTCGCCGCCCAAAACGGCGATCAGGTCCGCTTTGGAGGCCAGATCTTCCAGCTTGAAGCCTCCGCTCCCGCCGACGGCGGCCGCAATATTGGCCTCCAGAGAAACTCGAATCCCCCTGGCTTCCAGCCATTTTTTCAACGTGCCGGTGAATCCGGCGATGTTTTCCTTCTCGAGGTTAGCGACAATGCCGACTTTCTTAATTTTCATGGTGACGGGCTCCAAAAAAGACGAGGTTTCGTAACATAAAAAAATGCCGCTGTCTATGGATAATTTTTTGGCCAATCGACGCAAACTCTTTGATTTATAAAGATATTCGCAAAACGGAATGTCTTGACAGGACAATGTTCCATAAGGTACGGTGCGCGTACTTGCAGGGGGGGGTTCAGCCCACAGGCGTCAAAAAATACCGGCAAAATCATTGGCCGTTTCGGAGTACAGCAGATGGGGTTGTTCAAAGGGGCTTTTACATTCATGCAGTTTGTTGTGGACGGCAAGCTGCCGCAGGCTTTTACAACATTTGCCCGCAGCCGGATTCAGGCCAATGCGTTTCGGGAGGCGCGCAGTTCCACCGAGGAAAAACGGATGGGCTGGGTGTCGGCCACAGACGTCCTGGATGCCGATTTTGAAAAAACACCCTTCGCGCTGGGCGATTATCTGATCTTTTCCCTGCGCGTCGACCGCAAGGTGATCCCGCCGAAGTTGATGAAAGTCCGCCTGATGGAAGAGCAGCGGCGGTTTCTGGCCGAACACAAGCAAACCCGCATCGGCAAAGCGATGAATGAGGGGATCAAAGAAAAGGTCCGGCTGGACATCATGACCAAAAGCGACCCCGTTCCTTCATTTTATGACGTTCTGTGGGCCGTAGGGCAAAACAAGGTTTATTTTTCATCCCTCTCCGACAAGGTCGCGGATGATTTCGTCGATTTGTTCAAAAAAACTTTTTCGCTGGGGTTAAAACGAACAGCCCCTCATGAACATCCGCTGGTGCTGAAACACAAAGAAAAAGGCGGAGTCCCCGCGGAGGATCTGTCTCTCATCGGACGGGAATTTCTCACCTGGCTGTGGTTCAAATCCGAAGAAAGAAACGGCGCCATCGCTCTTACCAAAACCGACGAGTTGCAGCTCCACCTGCTCAAGCGGATCGCCCTGGAGGCGGGCGAGGGAGAATACTCGCAGGGTGTCGTCTGTTCCGGGCTGCACGCCGAACTCAAGGAAGGCAAGGAGGCCATCCGACAGGGCAAAAAAGTGAAAGAGGCGAACCTTCAGCTCCATCGCGACCGGGATGAATGGGAATTCAATTTCAAGGCCGACGCCTTTTACTTCCAGTCGCTCAGGATGCCGACCGCGGACTTGCCGGAAACGAAGGAAGATACGGAAGGAAGCCTTCTGGAGCGAATCTACCGCATTGAAAACGCGGTCAGGACCATCGACCAGCTTTATGAATCCTTTCTGGCGATTCGCTT
>DAOTJI010000007.1:37252-52627 GCA_035448625.1 Smithellaceae bacterium
TCGTTTCAATCCTTGAAAACAGAAAAAACAAAGAGGAGGTGAAGCGCCCATGGAACAAAATCAGATCTTCAGACAGATGATGGAGTTCAACAAGAAAGCGTTTGACAACAGTTTCAGCGTGATGTCGGAACTGCAGGACCAGACGGAAAAGCTGGTGTTGAATTTTCTGGATAAGGCGGAATGGATTCCGGAAGAAGGCAAAAAAGCCATGCAGGACTGGATTGCAAACAACAAGAAAAGCCGGAATGATTTCAAAGCCGCCGCGGACGACAGCTACCGGAAGGTCGCCGAATTTTTCGAACAGTCGGAAAAGCAGGCAACACCGAAAAAGAAAAAATAGACCCTTTTAAAGAAGGAGGTGGCCATGGATCCGAAACAAATCGCCAAGCAGATGATTGTTTTCAACAAAACGGCTTTTGACAATAATTTCCGAGCCATGCAGGCGCTGCAGGAGCAAACGGAAAGGCTGGTCGGCAAATTCTGGGAAAAATCTCCGATGTTTCCGGAAGAAGGGAAAAAAGCGATCACCGACTGGATGGCCGCCTACAAAAAAGGCTGCGATGACTTCAAAAGCCTCGTAGACGACAACTTTAAAAAAGTGGAAGACTTTTTTAAGGAAACCAAATAGTCCACCTGCGACGGGTCTGTTTTTCCCGAGGTATTCATGGATCATTCTCCCATTGTCGAACAGATGACCCGTCCCGATTTTTATCCGCACCGGCCCCAAACGGTCGAAGCGGTGCAGACGCACATTTCGTACGTCTTTATCGCCGGCGACCACGTGTATAAAGTCAAAAAGCCGGTCAATTTCGGGTTCCTCGATTTCACGACGCTCGAGAAGCGAAAATTTTACTGCGAAGAAGAACTGCGGCTCAATAAGCGGCTGGCGCCGAGTATTTACCTCGACGTCGTACCCATCGGTCAGGACGGCGCGGGGCGGCTGACGCTCGGCAAAACCACGAACATTGTGGAATACGCCGTTTTGATGAACAAGCTGCCCCTGGATAAAATGCTCAAAATCCTGCTGGCCCGGGGCAAGGCCGACGCCGGCATCATGGACGCCGTGGCCGAAAAGATCGCCCGGTTCCACAAAGAGGCCCAGACGGGCGGCCGCATCGACGAGATGGGCTCCGCCGCCGTGATCCGCCACAACCACGAAGAGAACTTCGCGCAAACCGAAAAATACATCGACGTCACCCTTTCCGCCTTTCAACACGCCTTTCTCAAAGCGTATGCGGAAACGTTTCTCACGGTCAACGCCGGTCTGCTGGCCAGACGCGTCGCGGAGCATAAGATCCGGGACTGCCACGGCGATCTGCACCTGGAGCACATCTGCGTGGCCGACGAAATGATTGTTTTCGACTGCATTGAATTCAACGAGCGATTCCGGTTTACGGACGTGGCGGCCGAGGTCGCCTTTTTGACGATGGACCTGGATTACAACGGCTATTTCAGCCAGTCGATGGATTTCGTGCGTTCGTATCTGAAATACTCCGGCGATGAAGACCTGCGTGCTCTTTTGAATTTTTACCGCTGTTACTACGCCTTCGTCCGGGGCAAAGTCACCAGCTTTCGCCTGGATCAGAAAGAACTGCCGCAGGCCGAGCGGGAGAACATCCTCCGCGTCGCCTCCAGATATTTCGACCTGGCCTGTACGTACGCGTCGCGACTGGAAAAACCGGCTTTGATTCTGACTGCGGGGCTGATCGGTTCGGGCAAGAGTTACCAGGCGCGCGATCTGTCGGGGCGATTGGGCGCGGAGGTGATCCGGACGGACGTCCTGCGCAAGGAGCTTCTGCAAATTGCCCCCCATGCAAAACATCACGAATCCTTCGGTCAGGGTATCTATGCCGGGGACATCACCCGAAAGACGTACGAAAAAGCCGTTGAACTGGCCGCCGAAAAAATCGGCCGCGGCATTCCCGTCATCCTCGACGCCTCCTTCCGGTGCCGCGCCGACCGAACGATGGCGGCGGATATGGCGCGGAAACTCGGGGTTCCGTTTTATGTGATCGAATGTACCTGCCCTGATGACGTGGTGAAAATTCGTCTGGAAAAAAGAATGCTGGATCCCGAAAACCCTTCCGACGGCCGCTGGGAAATCCTTGAGGAGCAGAAAAAACAATACGAAGCCATCACGGAAATCCCCCGAAGCCGCCTCTTTCAAATCGACACGTCGAACAGCCCGGAAAGGGTAAGGCAGCAAATTGTTTCCTCGATCAAAATGGCGGAATTAAGCCGGTCGTGAGCCAAGCTTGCCGGAAATCCGGGAACAACAACAACAACCGAATGGTTCAGGAGTTTGTGGGTTCTTTTTTGATCTTGTCTTTTTCTTTCTTCGCGGCCTTGGCCTTCTCTTTTTCTTCCTTCAATTTCTGCTCCTGCTCTTCTTTGGCAAGGCGCTCCCTGGTTTCCGCGATGTAGGCTTCCACTTTCAGGTCCAGTCCCACGCCGGCGTAATCACGGGCGATCCCCTCAAAACGCTTGAGCGCGGCATTGTATTTCTTGTTCTTGAAATAAAAGTTGCCGACATAAAACTCGTGCTCGGCGAGCTTTAACTTGCACTCCCGAACCATCTTTTCGGCCAGAATGGAAAATTTGCTCTGGGGATAGCGGGCGATCAGGCGCTCGAATTCACGTCGGGCTTTGAGGGTTTCCGTCTGGTCGCGGTCAATCGCGCCGATCTGCACGTAGTGGCACATCCCGGTCTGATACAGCGCGTAGGGAACGTTTTCATCGGTCGGATGCAGAGACGTGAAATCACGGTAGGCCAGCTCCGCCTCGCCGTATTCCTTGTCGCTGTAAAAAGAGTCCGCGATGCCCAGTTCGGCCATGATCGCGAGATTGTGCAGCGGATACTCCTCTTTGAGCCGGGTATAATATTCCCTGGCCTTTTTGTAGGAGCCGTTCTGATATTCGGCCGTGCCCCGCGAATAGAGTCCTTCGGGGGTTGACCGGACCGGATCGCTCTTCACAAAGAACGACTTGATGGTCGCCATGTTAAAAGAGCAGCCGGCACAAATCAGCAGCACAGCCAGCATGACGCCCGCATGTTTTAGCTTCACCAGGATACCCGTCCCATTGGAATTGAATATTTTTCCTTTGCGGTCTTTTCCGAAAACCGCTACAGGCTTTTCTTCACAAATTCTTCGAGTTTCTCCTTCGGCGTCAGACCGACCAGTGTGTCGAGCACCTTCCCGTTCTTGAACAGGATGAGGGTCGGAATGCTGCGAACGCCGAAGGCGATGGCCGACTTCTGGCTTTCATCCACATTCAGCTTCATGACCTTGATCCGGTCCGAGTATTCTCCGGCGATTTCTTCGACGAGAGGACCGATCGCCTTGCACGGTCCGCACCAGGGAGCCCAGAAATCGATCAGAACCGGCTTGTCGCTTTTCAGGACTTCCTGTTCGAAATTTGCATCCGTCGCTACACCCAGAAATTGGCCGCTCATGAATCGCAACCTCCTTTTTTGATTTCACGGTTATATGTCACAGCGGGTTTCAAAAAGTCAAATGCTATTTGACCGCCGCCTCGAGCCGCCCTGATTCTTTTGACGTCGGCCGGTTTATCTGTTATGAAAAAGCATGCATCGGGAGGTTTCGTATGGAACGTTTGGGTGTCTTATCGGGAACATTCATGCTGGAACGAAGCGACTGGATCCGGAAAGGCAAAAGGCACCGGATCCAAAACGCCTGGGGCGAGGCAACGGCCATTGAAACGGATTCCTTCGTCTTTATCCTTCGGCACGGCGATGATCCGGCGGACTACATTTTACCCCACCGGGTCAACCACCCCGCCAACCTCCAGGCGCTGAAGGATTTCGGCGTCGCCGAAGTGATCGGCATCAATTCGACCGGCTCCCTGAAAACACACCTGCGTCCGGGCATGATCGTCATCCCCGATGATTTCATCACTTTCACGCCGACCCCCACGATTTTCCACAACGAGCCGATCCATGTCACCCCTTCTTTCAATGAATCCGTGCGCCAAAAATTGATTGCGGCGGCGCGGAAAATCCATTTGAACGTGGTGGAAACAGGAACCTATTGGCAGACGCCGGGCCCCCGTCTGGAAACGAGGGCTGAAATCCGCATGATGTCCGGCTTTGCCGACATCGTCGGGATGACCCTGGTCAGCGAGGCGGTTGTCGCCCTGGAAATGGATCTGCCCTACGCATCCGCCTGCTCCATCGACAATTTCGGCAACGGTCTGGTGGAAAAGCCTTTGAGTCTGGAAGAAATCATCGCCGGAACGCGCAAAAACGCCGACCTGATGATCCGTCTCGTGCAGGAATACATCTACGGGGCCGAAAAATAGATCATTTTGAATAAAATCATTGCTTTAAAGCTTCAAAGCTTGCAGGACCGGAACTCCCGCGGCTCCAGGATGGTGATCTTTCTGCGTTTGAGATATTCCGGAAAACCATAGAGCCGTTTGCCGCGATACTCCATGACCACGGCATCCGCCGGGCAGTTGTTCAGGCAGCCGAAACAGGCAAGGCATTGATCGCGATCCACAAACTGCCTCTCCGGATGAATCGCGCCGACCGGACACATTTTCACGCAAGTCCGGCAGCCGATGCATTTGGCGGCATCCACCGTATGTTTGCTGATGGCTTTTTTGTTGAGCCAGACCAAAGGAAGCATCCGCACCATTTCCCGGAGCGCCATTTCGGATGAATAGGCAAAAGCCCGGCCCTGCTTGACTCTTTCCGGAATCTGTTTGGCAAACTCCCGAACCCGGTTATACGTCGCCTCGTCGGGCAGATGTTCGCCGGAGCGTTGATTGGCGCTGTCCCAATTGGGCGTGGGATAGGCGGCGATGCTGCGGAAGGCCTCCATGCCCACGGGCACGGCTTCCTTTTCCGCCAGCAGATGAAGCGCATGGCAAAGCGCGTTGTGTTGATTGCCTTCCGGACCGCCGAAGGACACAAACGCCGCCACGGGAATCCCCGTCAGCTTGGGCGCGGAGGCAAGCCAGTCCGCCACGTTTTCCGGAATATCGTAATAGAAAACCGGAGAGCCGACCAGGATCAGATCGTAATCCGGCAGGCGCTTCGGATCGAAACGGCGCAGGTCGGCCAATTCAACCGTCAATCCCTGATCCTTCAAAAGGCAGGCGATCAGTTTTCCGTAGCGCGCGGAAAATCCCGACTGGCTGTAGCACAAGACCAGCGCGCGTTTCGGATCGCGGGTTTTTAATTCCCGGTGGACGGTCTGCCCGTATGCGGCCCCGGGCAGCGGCAGGCTTAAAGCGGCGCAGACCACAACGCTTTTTTTGATGAAGTCCCTTCTGGTTTCCATGGAATCGGCCCGGCCTTTCCGCGGCGTCAGATTATTCTTTCTTTTCTTCGCCGCCGAAGTTGATCTTCAACTCATAGACTCCCGTGTCCAGATGCGTGGTCATCGGATAGCCGCACTTGGAAAATACATGCATCATCGGCAGATTGCGCGACAAAACGTCCGCCGTGAAGCCTTCGATGTTCTTCCCCTTCGCGATGCGGATCAAATACTGCAGGAGGAAGGTGCCGATGCCCCGGTCCTGCCAGTCCTGGTGCGTGGAGAACGCCACTTCGGCGTAGCGGGTGTTGGGATTGTTGACGTAGTTCCCGATCGCCACGATTTTTTCCCTCCCCTCCGGCTCCTCCTTGCCGATGACCGCCACAATGGCCATCTTGTCGTCGTAATCGATGGCCGCCATCGGCATGGCCACCTTGTGGGAAAAAGACTTCAAGTTATGAAAGAACCGCGTATAAACATCCTGCGGCGGCAGTTCGTAGATCAATTCCTGAATGGCGCGCTCGTCCGTCGCTTTGACCGGACGGAAAAACAGCGAGGTCCCCTTCTTGTCCACCCAGTTCGTTTCATACTCCTTCGGATACAGCACCACCGGCAGCGTCTGATCGCGGTAAATATAGCCCTGGCGCTTGGCGGCTTCCAAAAGCTCGTCGCGGAACTTCGGGTGGGCGATGCTGATGAGCATCATGGCCCGGTCGCGGATGGATTTTCCATGCACGTAGGCGATGCCGTACTCCGTCACGACGTAATGAATGTCCCCGCGCGTCACCACCACGCCGCTGCCCGCTGAAGGATAGGGCACGATGCGGGAAATTTTGCCGTCTTCCGTGGTCGAAGGCAGCACCATGATGGATTTGCCCCGATGCGACATGGCCGAACCGCGGACAAAGTCCACCTGACCGCCGATGCCGCTGTAAAACTCAAACCCGAGGGAATCGGAACAGACCTGCCCGGTGAGATCGACGGTCAGCGCGGAATTGATGGAGACCATCCGGTCGTTCTGGGCGATGACATACGGATCGTTGACATACTGGCAGGGGCGGAATTCAAAGAGCGGATTGTTGTGCACGTAGTCATACAGACGCCGCGTGCCCATGCAGAAGGCCGCGACGATCTTGCCCGGATGCAGCGATTTTTTCCGGCAGGTCACCACGCCGCTTTCAATCAGGTCGATGAGGCCGTCGGTAAAGGTTTCCGTGTGGACGCCGAGGTCTTTTTTGTTGGTCAGATAGGGAAAAACGGAATTGGGGATTTTGCCGACCCCCGTTTGAATGGTGGATTCATTGTCGATCAAATCGGCGATCAGCCGCCCGATCGACTGGGCGATGTCATCCGGCGCCCTCTGCTCGAATTCCAGAAGCGGCGCGTCGTTTTCCACAAACGCGGAAATTTCGCTCACATGGATGAAACTGTCGCCCAGCGTCCGCGGCATGTTCGGATTCACTTCCGCCACCACGTACCGGGCCACGGAAGCCGCCGTCTTGGTAATGTCCACGGAAATCCCCAGGCTGACATATCCGTTCCTATCCGGCGGAGACACCGTGATGAGGGCGACGTCAACGGGCATGGACCCCCGCTTCATCAGCAGGGGAACTTCGGAAAGGAAAATGGGCGTGTAGTCGGCGTGCCCTTCCTTGATGGCCGCCCGGGCGTTCGCGCCGATAAAGAGCGCGTTGTGCCGGAAATGTTCCGTGTAGATTTCCGACGTGTAATCGGTGAGCCCCAGATCCAGAAAATGGATCACCTCCACATCGGCAAAATTCTGCGCCATATCCAGCAGGGTTTTGACCAGAAGCTGCGGTTCGCCGCAGGCGGAGGCAATGAAGATGCGCGCTCCGCGCCGGATTTGAGACAAAGCGCTTCGCGCATCGGTGAGTCTTTCCTTGTAGGTATCCTGCCAGTTGAGAATCATATCGAATCTTTTTCCTGAATCAACAAACGGAGGTTTTCAGCGGCCTGGAGTCTCCGGGCCGCCGTCGAACAGCATCCCAAAGCCGTTAAAAGGCACCGAGTTGACAGGGCTTGATCTTGATCTTCAGGCTTTCGCAGGCGGCGCAGACCTCCAGGCGCTTGACGCCCAGCCGATCCGCGATCTCCCAGGCCGCAGCGCAGGACAACCGGCCGTCGACCAGCGCTTTGCGGATGGCGGCTTCCAGGTCCAAAGCGACGGACGGGGCGGCCTGCACTTTCTTTTGTTTGCCGTCCAGCCCGAAGAGGCCCAGCTGACACTGCGCAATATTGATATTGAGCATGTCGATCGCCACGCCGACTTCACCCAGCGAAAAACCGGTGCTTTGGGCAATTTTTTCCGCAGCCTTGCAGGAAACGTTGTTGTCTTTTGCGGACTTCTGAACCGCCTCTTTCAGTTTGTCGCTGACGGTTGTCCCCTCGGGATGCTTCTTGAAGTATTTGCCCTTATCCTGATGCGCCATGTTTTTTCCTCTTTTTCAAAATGTTGATGATCACGATCTTTTGCATTCAAAGGATAACGCGGCGGCTAGGAGGAGGCACCGCAGGCGTATTATGAATACGTCGAGGATGCCGACCCCCACGTCTGGGGGCACGCGAGACGCCAACAAAGTCAGCCGATGAATGCGGAAGATCGTCAGTATTTCATGTAGTGAAACGGCTCAACCGCCGACAGCGCCTCGGTGTCCAGCGTCTTGAACCCGTTCTTTTCCACAAGTTTCTCCGTTTTTTCAATCTGGTCCACGTCCACCACAAACACGGCTTTTTCCGCGCATTCCAGAACAAAGCCGCAGGCGTTGTTGATGTTGATGTTCTCCCTGTACAAAAGCTGCATCAACTTATCCAGACCCCCCGGGCGGTCGGGGATCAGCACGGCCAGCACGTTTTTCAGGTGAACCGTCAACCCCGCGTTTTCGAGCGCCTTTTTGGCGCGCTTCGGATCATCCACAATCAGGTTGATCACCCCGGACTTGCCGGCCGTCGAAATGGTTGTCGCCCGGATGCTGATATCGGCTTTTGCCAGAACGCTTGTGACATTCGCCAATTGCCCCGGCTTATCTTCCGCGAAAATACAAAGCTGATACGCGATCATGTTCTTCTCCTGATTTTTTTTGCAGTCGGCTCTTTTTACAATGATGACCGGGTTTTATCAAGTCAAATCTAAGATTCGACCTTCCGCCAGCGGCCGTCTTCCAAAACGATTTCGCCCCTCTTACGTAAATCATCCAGATGCTTTCCGATCAGAACCCTTTCGTTGAATTCATACATTTCCTTCGGCTCACGGGGTTTGCCGTAAATCAGCCAGGCCGCGCAGATCTCTCCGATGGTTTTCGGCCGGTCCAGAAAGGCCAGCAGCTTCCTTTCCCGCTCATGAATCGTATTCTCGTAAGCTTCCCAGAGAGGTCCCGGATTTTCCTCGTACAGGCCCGTGTTGTGCGCGGCCACCCAGCGTCTGGCCGGTATCGCTTTGAGTTTGTGGATCGAGTCGACGGAATCCGCGATGTCGGACAAAACATCGCCGTACCACGGCCCGAATGACGTCAAATCGTAATCCCCCACGAAAAGCAGCTCTTCCTCGGGAATAAAGAAAGACAGGTGTCCCGGCGTGTGGCCGGGCGTGGGAATGACCTGCACGGTAAGCCCGCCCAGATCCATCCTCTCGTCATCCTGAAGAAAACGCGCCGTTTGAAGCGGGCGGTAATCAAACGTGTCCAGCATTTCCTTCTTCCAGTAGCACCGGGCGCCCTGCTCCTCGATGCCGTACCAGTCCAGAAATGTTTCCAGATCAGCCAGCGGCGGGAAATCACGTTCGGAGACCCAAACGGGACATCCGTCAAAGAGGTTCCTGTAGCGAATGTGATCTTCATGCCAGTGCGAAAGCCAGACTTCATCGACGCCTTCGGCCTTCAATCGCGTCAGTTTTTCCAGGGAAGAAGCGGGATCGATCACCACTCGCGTCTTATCGCCCTGCAGATAGAGCGAATGGTTGAAAGGATATCTGCCGCCGTTGTCGCCGCAAATAAAACGAACTCTGCCGAACTGACGATCTTTCATGATGGAAACTCCCGGTATGGCGATGGTCGACTATAGAAAATCTCCGGCCAAATTGCCACCGATAATTACCGTAGAAAGATATTTCATCCGGCGGGATGGCACAAAACAAAATGCTTGACCTTTTCATCGGAATATATTATTGGTCGGATCACCCAGCCAATTGGGCTAAAACGAAAAGGAGAGTTTATTCCGATGGCCCAGAAGAGTTTTGCCGCTCCGGTGACGCGTTCGCGTCTTCACGAAGAGATCGTCACGGTTATCCAGAAACAGATTATGTCCGGCCAAATCAGCGCGGGTGACAAATTACCGACGGAGAGGGAACTTTCGGATAATTTTCAAGTCAATCGGGCTACCGTACGCGAGGCGCTGCGCAAACTCGAAAATCTCGGCCTGCTGGAAATTCGCCACGGGGACGGGTTGTACGCCAAAAATTACCTGGAAAGCGGCAATTTCGACCTGATCAAGGCCGCTTTCAATATGGACGGCGGCCAAAAGGTGTTGATGAATATTCTGGAGGCGCGCCGTTATCTGGTGCCGCAGATGGCCTATCTGGCGGCGCAGAGACGTACGACAAAGGATCTGGAAGACTTGAAGCGCGTCGTTGACGATCAAAAGATGAGCATGCTGGAAAAGGATATTCAGGTTCATCAGGTCATTGCCCGCTCCACCCAAAATCTGCTTTGCACGATCGGGCTGAACTTTTTCAATCAAATATTCCGTGATTACGGATATCTTTATTTCGACAGCCCCAAAAACATCGAGCGTTCCCGAAAATTTCACAACGAAATCTATGAGGCCGTCAAAAACAGGGAGGCGGAATCGGCCCGCAGAATCATGAGAGATGTTCTCGTTTACGCGGAAAAGGCGGTTCTGGCGAGCATGAAGAGCAACAAGCTTTAAAAGGAGCGGCCGGTATGGAACGGTTTATTGAAAATGATCCTCATGAAAAATTTGATGTGATCGTCATCGGCGGGGGGATCAGCGGGGCATCGGTGGCCTATGAAGCCGCCACCCGGGGATTGAAGGTGGCGCTCTTGGAAAAAAATGATTTTTCCTGGGCGACTTCGGCGGCTACGTCCAAAATGATTCACGGCGGTCTGCGGTATCTGGTCAATGGAGAAGTGCGACTGGTTCGGGAATCGCTGCGGGAGCGAAGAGTGCTGGAAAATATCGCTCCCAATTACGTCTATCCGTGGCCGATCATGATGATGCATTATAAAAAACCGATGAAGAACAATAAACGGGTTGTGAAAGTGGGCATGCTGCTTTACGACGCTCTGTCCTATGATAAAAACCGCACCTGGGATCCCTGCAAGCGGATTCCGGTCCACAAAACCATTTCCCGCGGCGAGGTCTTGCGGCAGGAACCTCACGTGCGCGCCGAGGGGCTGACCGGAGCTTCGGTTTTCTGCGATTGTGTCAGTATTTTCCCCGAACGGCTGACGCTGGCTTTTATCAAGTCGGCCGTGGCCCATGGCGCGAAAGCGGCGAATTATGCCCAGGTGGAAGGTTTTCTCATGGACGCCGGAAACCGGGTTGCCGGCGTGAAGGTCAAAGACTTGCTGAACGGCAAAGTCCATGACATCGCGGGAACCGTCACGGTGAACTGCGGCGGACCGTGGGCGGATCTTCTTCTGGATCTGGCCAAATCGAATGGAAAAGGAACGCCGACATTGCGCCGTTCCGAAGGAATTCACATCATCACCGCCAAACGACTGCTTTCCGGCCACTACACCGTCGGTTCCATGACGCCGGCCGGCCGGCATTTCTTCCTGATTCCCTGGCGCAATCACACGCTGATCGGCACGACCGACAAACCTTTCAACGGAAGTCCGGATGAGTATCGGGTGACCCGGCAAAGCATTATGGAACTGATCGACGATGTCAACAGCGCCTTCGGCGACGGCAAGCTCTCCTACGAAGATGTGAAGCATGCCTATGGCGGTCTGCGTCCTCTGGTCGAGAGAGAAACCAGCGAAACCTATTCCTCGTCGCGCAAATATGAAATCTTCGACAACGGGTCCGCAGGACTGGACGGAATGATTACGGTCGAAGGCGGCAAATACACCACCAGCCGCCGCCTGGCGGAAAAATGCCTGAAGATCGTCGGCGTCAAGCTGGGGCGCAAGCTCGGCAAGAGCATCACGGCCAAACAGTATCTGGCCGGCTGCGAAATAAAAGATCTGAACGTCTTTGTGAAGGAAGCCAGAGAGCAGAACAACGGCATCAGCCCCGCCACCCTGGAGTACCTGGCGCGCAACTACGGGACCGAATACCGAGAAATCATCAAGCTGGTGCGCGAAGATCAGTCCTTGTCCGAAACGCTGAATGATGACGGGGAAATTCAGGCGCAGGTGGTTTATGCCGTGCGCAGGGAAATGGCGCGCACCCTCTCCGATATCGTCATGCGACGCACCGGCATCGGCACGCTGGGCAATCCCGGCGAAGCCGTATTGCGCAAAGTCGCCGTTTTGGCCGCCAAAGAGCTGCGCTGGAACAAAGAAAAGACGGAAAAGGAAATTGCGGCCGTCATAGATCTGCTGAAAATACCGGTTGACTGAAAAGAGCTTCATCTGTCAAAGAACAGAACATCAACCCAGGAGGCCTGCCGATGACATCCAATTCTTACCGTCCGGAGTGGACGGAAAAAGCTCCGCCCGCAGGAACCTACCGGTCCATTTTTAAATACGGCGATCCCCACCGCTTTAAACACCCCAGCGACGCCTGGTACAACATGATCAAGCAGGAATTTCATTTAAGCGACGGGGATTTCTCCTCCAAAAGCAGGGAAGGACTGGAGCCGGTGTCGTTGCAGCGCCCCCCGCATCTTTCGTCCCATCAGATTGAATTCCTGAAAAACCTCGTGGGCGTGGAAAATATCGCCCTGGATGACTACAGCCGTGTCAAATACGCCTCCGGAAAGACCACGGAGGAAATGCTGGAAATGCGCCACGGCATCGTCCGCGAAGTGGCCGACGTTGTGGTTCATCCCCGCGATAAAGAGGATGTGAAAAAAATCGTGGCGTACTGCAACCGGGAAAAAATTCCGATCACGGTTTTCAGCGCCGGCTCTTCCGTGAACTTCGGGTGTCGTCCGGTCCGCGGCGGCATCTCTCTGGTGGTCAGCACGCACATGAACAAACTGCTGGAAGTGAACGAACTGAATCAGACGGCGCGGGTTCAGCCGGGAATGTTCGGACCGGCTTATGAAGAAGCATTGAACAAAGCCCCCGAACGGTTTAAGACCAAACACCGCTACACCGGCGGACATTTTCCGCAGTCGTTCGAGTTTTCCACCGTCGGGGGCTGGATCGTAACCCTGGGGTCCGGACAGGCCTCGACGTATTACGGCGACGCCTGCGACCTCGTGTTCAGTCAGGAATACGTTACGCCCGCCGGCGCCTTTAAAACCCTGGATTTTCCGGCAACCGCCACCGGTCCCAAAGTCAACGACATCATGAAGGGCTCCGAAGGGACGTTCGGCATTCTGGTCGAAGTCACCATGAAAATATTCCGCTATCGGCCGGAAAATCGCGAACGTTTCAGTTTCATGTACCCCACCTGGGACGCGGCCGTTGACGCCAGCCGCGAAATCATGCAGTCGGAGTTCGGCAAGCCGGCCATTTACCGCATTTCCGATCCCGAGGAAACGGACCGGGGGTTGAAGCTCTACGGAATGCCGGACCTCGTGGACAGGCTGCTCAACCTGCGCGGTTTCAAACCCATGCAGCGCTGTCTGTGTCTGGGCAATGTGGAAGGAGACCGGGATTACACAAAGCTGGTGGCTCGTAAAATCAAGGCCGTTGCCCGAAGGCACGGCGCGATGTCTCTGACCGGCTTCGCGGCGCGGAAATGGGAGCACACCCGCTACACGGAACCTTACATGCGCGAGGATCTGGGCGACTATGACATTTTGATCGACACGCTGGAAGCCGCCGTGACCTGGGACAATCTTCACCGGGTTCATCAAGGCGTGCGGGCCTGTGTGAAGAACCGTCCCGCCACCATGTGCCTGACGCACGCTTCGCACTTTTATCCCCAGGGGACGAATCTCTATTTCATTTTTATCGTGCATATGAAAGATCCCGAGGAATTCCATAACTTCAAACGGGGAATCATCGACAGCATTCAGCGTCATGGCGGTTCTCTGAGCCATCATCACGGCGTGGGAAGAATGATCGGTCCCTGGATGGAAAGTCATCTCGGCAAGGAACAAATGGATGTCCTGCGGGCTTTAAAAAAACACTTCGATCCGCAGGGCATCATGAATCCCGGCGGTCAACTGGGGCTGGACTGAAGAAAACGGCCGAAAAAAGGGCGTCCTGGAGCATTGACCAAAATCTGAAGAACAAGGCGGTGCATATGCCACAAAAAAGCAAAACAGAGGAATTGATTCTGTCCATCGACGCAGGCACGCAATCCATCAGAGCAACGCTTGTCGATGCGGAAGGAAACATTCTCGATATCGTCAAGACGCCCATCCAACCGTATTTCTCGGCGCATCCCGGCTGGGCCGAACAGCAACCCGACTACTACTGGGACGTATTCTGCAAGACAACCGGCCGGCTCCTGCAAAAGCAGGAGCCTCTGAAAAATAACATCAAAGGCGTGACGCTCACGACGCAGCGCGCCACGATGATCAACGTCGATCAAAACGGCACGCCGCTCCGGCCGGCGATTGTCTGGCTTGACCAGAGAAAGGCGGATTCAGGACGGATCATGCCCGGTATGCTCCGACCCGTGATGAAGACCGTCAAGCTGCTCGATACGCTCGAAGGCGCCATCCAGGACTGCGATGCGAACTGGATTCGCCAGCAGCAGCCGGAGATCTGGGAAAAGACCTACAAGTACCTGGTGCTGTCCGGCTTTTTCACGCACCGCCTGACCGGAGAGTTTATTGATTCGGTGGCCAATAATATCGGATACCTTCCGTTCAACAACAAGACCTATCAATGGGCGGGAAAATTCGATTTCAAATGGTGGATTTTCAAGATCGACAGAGAAAAACTTCCCGATCTCATCAAACCCTCTGAAGTACTGGGTCGGATCACCAGGAAAGCTTCCGCGGAAACCGGCATCCCGGAAGGGTTGCCGGTCATTGCGGCCGGATCGGACAAGGGCTGTGAAATTCTCGGTTCCGGGTGCCTCACGCCTGAAATAGGATGTCTGAGCTTCGGGACCATTGCGACGTTTGATGTGGCCACGCCCAAATATGTTGAGCTGTATCCGATGATCCCGCCCTATCCCGCTTCCGTGCCGGATGCGTATTATACGGAAGTCTCGATTTTTCGCGGTTTCTGGATGGTCAGCTGGTTCAAGGAAGAGTTCGGCCTTCAGGAGTGCATGCTGGCCGAGAAGACGGCCGAGCCTCCGGAGAAGTTTTTTGATTCGTTGATTCAGCATGTGCCGGCCGGTTCAAAAGGGCTGATGCTCCAGCCTTACTGGACACCGGGACGGGAAATCGACCCTTTCGCGAAGGGATCGATTATCGGTTTCGGCGATGTGCACAGCCGTGCCTATGTGTATCGGGCGTTGCTCGAAGGGCTGGTCTATGGATTGCGGGAGGGCGGAGAACTGACCCAGCGGAAAACCAAGATCCCCGTAACCAGGCTCAGGGTATCGGGAGGCGGCTCACAAAGCGACGCGGCGATGCAGATTACCGCGGACATTTTCGGCATGGCGGCGGAACGGCCGCATACGTTTGAGACCTCCGCACTGGGCGCGGCCATCGATGCCGCAGTCGGTCTGAAACTGTATTCCGATTTCCCGGCCGCGGTGAAAGCCATGACCCGAATGGGAAAAGTGTTTGAGCCGATCCCGGAAAATTGCCGGATCTACGATCATCTCTACCGGAGGGTTTACCTCAAAATGTATGAACGGCTGCAGCCGCTGTATAAAGAGATTCAGGATATCACCGGTTATCCCGCGAAATCGTAACATGGCTTCATCTGTAAACCTTCATCAATACCTTATCGGGGCCGCTTTTATCGTTTCTTTAACAGAACTTTCGCCAATAGGCGCAATCAATACGTGTAACATCTTGTAATAAATG
>DAOTJI010000008.1:0-51008 GCA_035448625.1 Smithellaceae bacterium
ACAACGCGGGCGTCATCAAATTCAACGACCGCCACAATCTGGTTTTCAAGGTGGAGACGCACAACTCGCCCTCCGCGCTCGATCCCTACGGCGGGGCGCTGACCGGCATTGTCGGCGTCAACCGCGATCCATTCGGGACGGGACTGGGGGCCAAGCTCATCTTCAACACGGATGTGTTTTGTTTTGCCTCGCCGTACCACAAAAAGAAGCTTCCGCCCCGCATTCTTCACCCGCGCCGCATTTACGAAGGCGTTCGCGAAGGCGTGGAGCACGGCGGCAACAAAAGCGGCATCCCGACGGTGAACGGCAGCATCGTCTTTGACGAGCGCTATCTGGGCAAGCCGCTGGTGTACTGCGGCACCGCCGGCATCATGCCCGCGCGGCTCAACGGCAGGCCCACGCATATCAAGGAAATCAAACCGGGCGACGTCGTCATCATGACGGGCGGCCGGATCGGCAAGGACGGCATTCACGGCGCAACGTTTTCCTCGGAGGAACTCCACGAAGGCTCGCCGGTGACGGCCGTGCAGATCGGCGACCCGATCACGCAAAAGAAAATGACGGATTTTCTGCTCAAAGCGCGCGACCGGGGGCTGTACCGGGCGCTCACCGACAACGGTGCGGGCGGCCTGTCGTCCTCCATCGGCGAAATGGCCACCTATTCCGGCGGCTGCGAAATTGATCTGTCGCGGGCACCGCTGAAATACGCGGGCCTCCAGCCCTGGGAAATTCTGGTCTCCGAAGCCCAGGAGCGCATGTCGCTGGCGGTCGATCCGAAGAAAGTTCATAAGTTCCTGGAACTGGCCCGCAGAATGGGCGTGGAAGCGACGGTGCTGGGCAAATTCACGAAGTCCGGAAAGTTCCATGTCCGCTACGGAGAAAAAACCGTAGCATACCTTGAGATGGCCTTTTTGCACGACGGTGTTCCGCAGATGAAGCTTCAGGCCCGCTGGAAAGCGCCCAAATATCCCGAACCCCGGTTTTCCCCGCCTGCCCGTCTGGACCGCTCACTGATCCGGATGCTTTCCCGCCTCAATATCTGTTCGAAGGAATCCGTCGTCCGCCAGTACGATCACGAAGTTCAGGGCGGCTCCGTGGTGAAACCGCTGGTTGGAGCGCAAAACGACGGGCCGTCGGACGCGGGCATCGTTCGGCCGGTGCTTGATTCGATGGAAGGCGTCGTTGTTGCGCACGGCATCTGTCCGCGGCTGAGCGATCTCGACGCGTACCACATGACCGCCTGCGCAATTGACGAAGCGGTCCGCAACGCCATCGCCGTGGGCGTCGATCCCGATCATCTGGCGGGGCTCGACAACTTCTGCTGGTGCGATCCCGTGAAGTCTCCCAAGACGCCTGACGGGGATTACAAGCTTGCGCAGCTGGTCCGCTCGAACATGGCGATTTACGACTACACCACCGCCTACGGCGTGCCTTGCATTTCCGGCAAGGACAGCATGAAAAACGACTACTCCATCGGCCGGACGAAAATCTCCGTCCCGCCGACGCTTCTCTTCTCGGTCATCGGGAAGATTCCCGACGTGCGCAAGGCCGTAACGATGGATGCCAAGCGCCCACAGGATCTGGTTTATATGCTGGGCGAAACCCGCGACGAACTGGGCGGTTCCGAATGGTTTGCGCAAAACAATGCCGTCGGCAACAAGGTCCCTCAGGTGGACGCGAAGAAAGCGATCAAGCTTTACCGCGCCTTGAATAAGGCCATCGAGGCGGGGCTGGTTGCCTCGTGCCACGACTGCTCCGACGGGGGACTTGCCGTGGCACTGGCCGAAACCGCCTTTGCCGGAGGTTTGGGGCTGAACGTCGATTTGAAGGACGTTCCCTACCGTGGGAAAAAACGAGACGACTACATTTTGTTTTCCGAGACGGCCAGCCGCTTTGTCGTTACGATCCACCCGAAGGATCGGGCGCAATTTGAAAAGGTGATGGCGGGAACCGTCGCGCGTGAAATCGGCTTCGTCACGGCCGACGCACTGCTGCAGGTGAGCGGCCTTTCCGGCAAGACCGTGATTCGGGAAAAAATCGGCAGACTCAAGGCCGCGTGGCAAAAGCCGCTGAATTTTTAGGCAGGAAAAAATGGCAAACAGGGTTCAGGCGATCATTCTTACCGGAAACGGCACCAACTGCGAAATGGAAATGGCGCACGCCTGTAAACTGGCGGGTGCGGACCGGTACGACATCGTCCATATCAGCGAACTGCTCTTTGGAGAAAAGCGCCTTTCGGATTACAACTTCCTCAATCTGCCCGGCGGCTTTCTCGACGGCGACGACCTGGGTTCGGCCAAGGCGGGTGCCAACCGCTTTCTGCACGCTTCCATCGCCGGCGCAGATGAAATGCTGATCGAGGAGCTGCTTAAATTCATCGGCGCGGGAGGTCTCATTCTGGGCGTCTGCAACGGATTCCAGCTGATGGTAAAGCTGGGGCTTCTTCCGGCGCTGGGCGGCAACTTCACGAGACAGAGCGCGACCTTGACTTTCAACGATTCGGGGCGCTTCGAAGACCGATGGGTGTACCTCAAAGCCGACGCGCAGAGCCCCTGCGTTTTTACGAAAGGCCTGAATACGGTTTATTATCCCGTGCGCCACGGCGAAGGGAAATTCATTCCAGACGGCAAAGCGACGCTGGCGGCGATCGAACGCAAGAATCTGGCGGTTTTCCGGTACTGCGACACAGACGGTGCCATCACCATGGACTATCCGGCCAACCCCAACGGCTCAACGCACGCCATTGCCGGCATCTGCAATGAGTCGGGACGGCTGTTCGGTCTGATGCCGCATCCTGAAGCTTTTCTGCACCGCACCAACCACCCGCGCTGGACGCGCGAGAACCTCCCCGAAGAAGGCCAGGGACTCGCCATCTTCAAAAACGCGGTCGCCTTCATCCGCAGCGGAGATTTTTAGCGCTTCAGGGGCGATCCTCCGGTTCGGACCCCGGATCCGGCGAACGACGACCCAGCGGTTTCCCGCACCCGCCTTTTACCATCGCTCGAGAATCTCCTTGGTCAGCTCCGAACGGATGGCCTGGTCCAGATGCACGCTGCCGAAGAGGCGGCTTCCGGCCATCTTGGCGTTCAGGACGGAAAGGCCGTTGGAGCGCTCGTCCAGCCACGGGACGTCGATCTGATCATGGGAAAAGTCGCCGGTAAAGACCATTTTGGTGCCTTCGCCGCCGCGCGTCGCGATGGCTTTTACATGTGAAGGCGGCAAATTCTGAATCTCGTCGACGATCACGAAGCATTTCTGAATGGAACGGCCCCGGATTTTATCCAGATCCATCATTTCGATTTTCCCGTTGGTCAGCCACTCGTTGATTTTGTCCTTCATCTTTTCGTCCACCAGCTCTTTGATCGCGTTGATGTTGTCGTAGATCGGATGCATCCAGGGCTTCATTTTGGCTTCGATGTCGCCCGGAGAATAGCCCAGCCGGTCCTTGTTGCCCAGCTGGATCGTCGCGCGGCTGACCAGAATCTGGCGGTAGCGGGAGGCCTGCTCAAAGGCGGCCAGGAGCGACAGAAAGGTTTTGGCGGTTCCCGCCTTGCCCGTCAGCGCGACCAGCGGGACGGCCGCGTCGCGCAGCAGATCCATGGCGATATACTGGCCCCAGTTGACGTCCCCGTTGTTGGACCTTGGCCTGATGCCCAGCAGATGGATGTCCTTGTCCACAATGCGAAAGTAATCGCCCTTGCGCACCGCCGCGAAGGCGGGCCCCCAGGACCCGTCGCGCTCACAGTAGCAGACGATGCCCTCGTTGAGCCGGATCTGGCCCAGTTGTGCGGCCAGACGGGCTTCGGGGAGCTTCAGCGGAAAGGTTTTGTCGGCAATCCATTGCTTCTGAAGATTGATGGTTGTCCGGGGCGTGTGCTGCTCTTTGACCTCCGTTTCGTCCATTTTGACGGATTGGACCTTCAGGCCGAAATTCAGGGCCAGCGTCTCCAGCGCCGCGTCCTGCGTGACCAGGATGACTTTTTCGGCCGGCAGCTTTTGCCGGGCGTGAAGTGCGGTGGCGATGATGCAGTGGTCGTTTTTGTCGGTTTTCAGGCCTGCGTCTTTGGCCGCGGTGAAATCGTAGGAAAAAAAGCGGACGGAACCGTCTTTGATCCGAAACAGGTTGCGGACATTGCGGATGACGCTGCGGGCAATGTCCGCCTTGAAATCATTGCCGGTTTTGTGGCTGTCCAGTTCCTCCCAGGTTGCGTAGGGAATCAAAACACAGTTGCGTCCTCCCTGGCGCAGTTTTTCAAAAACATCCATTGCGTATTCCAGGGCGCTGGTGTCCACGACAAAATATTTTTCCGTTTTGTTGTCCGCCTCCCCGGTCGTTTTCTTCTCCTCCGCTTGGACCTTGCCTTTTTTCCCGTTCGTCATGAATTGGTTCCCCGGATGAAGGGTTCGAAGTTATGGAATGCAGAATGTCTGAAGGCGCACCTCCAATGCCTGCGTCGGCAGAATGACTTGCCGTTATTTTACCAAATTCAGAAATTTCGACAAGGGAAAGTTGCACAGGACGCTTTTGGAGCGACAAAAAGGGCTGAACTCCGACGCAACTTGTGGTACAAGCATCGCGGTTCAATCATCAGCCATCTTCCCGGGATAAGGAGGAGCCAGCATGAATGAAAAGAATCTGATCCTTGCGGTGGATGTCGGCACCACGGAGACGAAAGCGGTGCTGGTCAGCCCTGACGGGTACATCGATTCCCGTCAGTCCACCTGCTGCCTTTGTTATCCGGACAAATCGTGCGTCGAGCAGTCGCCCGCGGAAATATCGGACGCCATCTATCAGTCCAGCCGGGCGGTTCTGGCCGCGCATCCCGACCTGATCTCAAAACTTGCCGGTCTCGTATTCACCAGCCAGATGCAGAACACCGTTCCGGTGGACAGGGAAGGAAAGCCGCTGATGAATATGCTCTCCTGGATGGACGAGCGAGCGGCCTCCTTCACCCAGGAAGATATGTTTCGGGGCTGGATCAAGATCGAGGGCTACCCGGTTTCCAAGCTTCTCAAATTCATGCGGATCACCGGCGGCATGCCCGGAAAAACCGGCAAGGACACGGTCTGCAAGTTGGCCTGGATGAAAAAAAACAAGCCGGATTTGTATGCGTCGGTCCATAAATTTCTGGACGCGAAGGACTACGCCGTTTTTCTGGCCACCGGCCGTTATGTGACATCGTACGACATGGCCAACGTCACGTGGCTGATGGATGCGCGCGATAAAAACCTGGAGAAGTGGGTCTGGTCGGAAGAGATTCACAAAATGTACGGACTCGATTCCCGCAAAATGCCGGAACTCAAGGCATCCACCGCCATCGCCGGAAGCGTGACCGCGGATTTTTCCGCAAAAACCAGCGTTCCCGAGGGCCTGCCGGTCGTGACCGGATCCGGGGATCTGCTGGCGTCGGCGATCGGCTCCGGCGCCATCGAAATGGGGCATCTGCATGTGAATGTCGGCACGGCCGGCTGGGTTGCAACGCACCATCCCGGGACCGCGGTTGACACGCAGCACTATATCGGCGCCATCGTCTCGGGCATTCCGGGCAAATATCTTTTGATCAGCAAGCAGGAGACCCTGGGCGCGGCGCTGGACTGGTTGAAGGGCATCCTGTATCCGCCCGAACTTCTGCCCGGAAAAACCACCGCCGAGATCTACCGGATGATGGATGCGGAAGCATCCTTGTCGCCGCCCGGCGCGAATGCCGTCCTTTTAACCCCGTGGCTTTTCGGCGAGCGATCCCCCATCAACAATCCCGATCTGCGGGGACAAATCTTCAATATCGGCATGAACACGACAAGGGCCGATCTCTGCCGCTCGGTGATGGAGGGAGTTGCCCTGAATATCCGCTGGGGAATGGAATTTGTGGAAAAAATATCGTTGAAAAAATGCAAACCGTCCACGGATGAAGTCCGGCTGATCGGCGGCGCTTCAAAGAGCGACATCTGGTGCCGAATATTCGCGGACGTTTTGCAGAGGCCGATCGTGCAGATGAAAAATCCGCAAATGGCCTCCGCGCAGGGGGCGGCGGCCATCGCGATGGTGGCTTTCGGCCTGTACAAAAATTTCAGCGAGATCGACCGGATGCTGCAAAAAGGAAACGTCTTCAAGCCGGATCCCGGTGTCCGGGCGGTGTATGACAAGCTGTATAAGCAATATCAGGCCCTGTATCAAAACAACAAAGTCGCTTTTCGGGAACTCAATCACTGAGGAGCAGGCGCCATGAATCGTTTCATCGATCGTTACCGGGGCGAATCCTTCGATATGCTGGTGATCGGGGGCGGCATCACGGGCGCCTGCGTCGCCTACGACGCGGCCGGCCGGGGCCTGAAGGTCGCGCTGGTGGAAAAAAGCGATTTCGGCGGGGCGACCTCCGCCGCCACGTCCAAGGTGATCCACGGCGGCCTGCGGTATCTGAAAACCTTTGAATTCGGGCTGGTGCGCGAGTCGCTCAAAGAGCGCAGAGTCATGGGAAACATCGCCCCGAATTTCATCTACCCCACGCCCTTCATGTTCGTCAATCCGACCTTCGTCATGAAGATCGGCCTGTGTCTGTATGATTGGCTCGCGTTTGACAAAAAATTCACCTGGGACAAAAGCAAGCAGATCCCCAATCACTATTCTCTGTCCCGGGAAGAAGTCATCCGGCAGGTGCCGAACGCGAAGCGCGAGGGACTCAAGGGAGCCTGGGTTTATTATGACAGCCTCAATATCTTTCCCGAACGCCTGACGCTGGCCTTTTTGAAATCGGCCGTGCATTACGGCGCCAAAGTCTCCA
This sequence comes from Smithellaceae bacterium, assembly GCA_035448625.1. GTDB lineage: Bacteria > Desulfobacterota > Syntrophia > Syntrophales > Smithellaceae > UBA8904. The sequence continues at coordinate 6,780 of DAOTJI010000008.1, forward strand.
ATCATACCCGGATGGAAGGCTTTGTCATGGAGGGCGACAAAGTTTCCGGCATTGTCGTGCGGGACCTGCTGAATCATCGAACGCATACCCTGAGGGGGAAGCTGACCGTCAACTGCGCCGGACCCTGGGCGGATATGGTGCTGAAAATGGCCGGAAAAGGGGCGGCGCAGGATTCCATCCGCCGCTCGGAAGGCATTCATCTGATCGTCAGGAATCTGGTGGACCGGCACGCGGTCGGCACCATGACGTCGACCGGACATTTTTTTCTGATTCCCTGGCGGAACTATTCGCTGATCGGCACGACGGACAAGGAATATCCCGGAACACCGGACGATTATCATGTGACCGGGCAGAGCATTCAGGAGCTCCTGGACACGGTAAACAAAGATTTCGGAAATGACGGCTCCATCCGGTATGAGGATGTCCGCTATGCGTACGGGGGGCTGCGGCCGCTGCTGGGATCCGGTGGCGACATCCATACCATCACGCGCAAATACGAGATTTACGATCATGCGGAGGAGGGGCTTCCAGGCCTGATCACGGCCGAGGGCGGCAAATACACGACCAGCCGGAATCTCGCGCAAAATGTTTTGAAAACGGCGGAAAAAAGACTGGGCAAACTTCAGCCGTGCGTTACGCACAAAAAGCGGCTGGTCGGCAGCGAGATCGACGACATGGAACGGTTTATCGACACGATCAGGCGGGACAATCCTGATTTCAGGGAAACGACGGTTGAATATCTCGGCCGGAATTACGGCACGGAGTACGAACGGGTCCTGAAACTGGCCCGGCAGGATCAAACGCTGACGGAGGTTTTGAACGACGACGGCGAGATTCTGGCCCAGGCCGTTTACGCCGTCCGCGAGGAAATGGCCCGAACGCTGGCCGACGTGGTTCTGCGCAGAACGGGCATCTGCACGCTGGGCCATCCGGGGAAGGAGATCCTGAGCAAGGTGGCCGCGGTGGTCGCCCGGGAATTGAACTGGGACGATGCAAGGACGCAACGCGAGGTCGAAGAAGTGGAAGCGATCCTGAAGGTTCCGGCGCCATGACGCCGTCCGTGCGGACCATTTATCTCGCTTTGGCCATCGTGAAGGATTGAAACAGCATTCCCAGCATTCGGCCGACGTCCTCCAGAATCCCGGCGGTGATCCCGTCGAGGAAGGAAAGCGCCGGAAGCGCGCCGTCCCGAAAAATCACCCTGGCCGCGTCCGCGGAGCATTGATTGGTTTGTGAGGCCGTCTCCGTGGGGCCGCCGGGGTCCACCCGGCTGAAAACCTCCAGCAGATCCCGGCCGTACTGATCGAGGAAAAAATAAAAAACCGGGTTGAACAGTCTTCTCGCCTTTTCCATATAAGCCGGCAGACGGCTTGGCACATCCCCGGATTCGTTTTGTCCTTCCCGCGCTCCCCGCGCAAGAGCCTGTTGAAAGGGCGCAAACCCTTCCCGGAAGCGGCGTTCGACATACACCTCGTAGCCCTGATGCACCGCGGAAGCCGTCCGGAATAGCGTCGGTCCGGAAAAGATGTTTTTCATGAGAAAAAAAGCGGGCAGCGCCTTGACGTGAAAGGGATTGCCCAGGTCCGCCAGGTAGTGGCTGCACCGGGAAAGGTAGCGCCATCCCCAATAGTCGTTGCCGTTTTCAAAAGCGAGCGAGGCGAAATCCCGATGAACGCGAAAAGATTGGGGAGCCGCGCCGAAGGTCGAAGCCAGCAGACGGAATTCCATGTGGCGCCAGCCGTGGGACCCGCCGGTGATTTTCTGGTTTTTGTGAACGGCCAGATCGTGGTCCAGGTAAAGATCCGGCTCCGTGCTGTAGATCACCAGAACTTTCCAAGGCTCGATCGTTTTTTCCGAAGGCGGCTCCAGGGCAAAGTCGCCGTTTCGCTTCTTGTAGTCGAAAGACCAGACCGGATCCAGACGCCGGCGTTCCTGATAGCTTTCCTTGTACAGATCGATGTGCTTCGGACCGACGGGCCAGACCTTGCTGCCGAAAGCCGGCCGGGGCTTCACGGCTACGGGCGGCAGAGACATGAGGCCGTTCAGGGCCCGGACGGCATGGTACGTGATGTATTCGTGGGAGAACCAGGGCGCCCAGGCGCGGGGCAAATCCGGATCATTGTGAAGATCATCATTCAAGGCCGGGCATCCTTTAAGCGAAGCGGGAAGCGGCCGCGGCTCCTCCCCGCGAACGACGGCTAGATTTTGAAATCGGTTTTTTTGTTCCAGACGCCCAGCGCGACGCCCAGCTCTTCATGTTCTCTGGCGTATTCTTCCAGCCCGATCCCCTGAACCGCGGCGTCGATCGCCTGACGGAGCGCGCGGGCGCCGGCCCTCGGTCCTCCCGGATGGGCATGAATGCCGCCGCCCGAGCCGATCATCGTGTCTTTGCCCAGCGTGTTGACGATGTCCGCCACGTTGGCCGGCGTGATGCCGCCCGACGGCATGGGCAGGGAAGGCTTCAGGCCGCCCATCGGATACGTCAGGTTGCGCACGGTGCTCATGAAACGATCGTGCATATACATGGCTTTTCCGCCCAGAGAGAAGGGCAGAACCACCGAGTCGGCTCCGCACAGACGGGCAAATTTTCCCAGAATGAGCGGCGAGGCGATTCCCTGTACGGGCGACATGAAGTAGGCGCCGGCCAGATCCATGTGCGCCAGGATCGGAACGGAAATGGCCGGATCATCGGCCAGAGCGCGCATGGCTTCCGGACCGACGGACAGATAATTCACCATCATCGCGTTCGCGCCAGCGTCGACGCAGCGCCTGGCCAGATCGAACATCCGCGGCAGGCGGTCGGTGACGTTGACCGTGTAGAGGGTGTGTTCGCCGGTTTCTTCATACACTTCCTTTTCAATTTTCATGTAGGCCCGGACCCGTTTAACCGCGTCGTTGTAGCGCATGCTGGCGATGAGCTCGTCGTCCTTGATCACATCGCAGCCGCCCAGCGCCGCCTCCCGGAAGAGTTTGGCGCCGACTTCCAGCGGATAGCCGCTGCAGGGCTTGATCATGTTGTTGAGCAGCGGACGGCCCTTTTTGAGCCCCAGCGCCTTCCACCATCCGTCCGCGCCGAATTTCGGCCCGTTGTATTGGTCCAGCGTGGCTTTGGGGAGCCGAAGATCCAGCAGTTTGAAGTTGGGCACCAACGAGATGTTGCCGATGACGGCGGTCAGCATCATGGGAAGCTGGTCCTCGACGTTGGCGGCGGGAAAGGCGATCTGCAGGACGTACTGCCGGTTTGTCGCCTCCGGCGGGACGGCATATTCGTAGTAAGGCGCTTCATAGACGCCGATCACCTTTGCGACGTGTCCGGCCCGTATTTCCGGTGTTTCGCCGGGAACCGGCACCCAGGTACCGGTGGTCTGTTCGATGGCCAGAAACTGCCCCATGATCGACATGTCCATGGTTTTGTCGGCTTGAACCCAGTACGTGGCAATCACGTGGTTTTCCATATCGATGCCTTCGGGCAGGGCGATGGGTTTGTCCGCGAAGGGACCGATCTCTTTTTTGCAATCGGCGGGGACTTTCTTTTTCGCCATGGGACACTCCTCTCGGGTGGATTTTTTCGACGGTGCGGATTTCGTTGGCTTCCGCGTGCGGCGTCGGCTGTAGCGGCTTTTTGTATGGCATAGTTCCCGGAATAGTTCAAGTGGCGATCCGGTATTGACAGGGTGTCGGGGGAAGCGTAAAAAGGAAAACACACGTCGTGCTTCATGGGTAAAACCGGGGAGGGGTTGATGCAAAACGAAGATGTTTTGGCAGGAATCCACCTGAACGCGGTCCTTTCCAATCTTGAAATCCTCGCCCGGGAAGACGCGGAAGCATCGTCGATCGCCGGGACGTGGAACGGAGGCATCCTGCTCACGGTCGGGCTTCAAGGCCCCAGGGTAACGCTGGAAATGAAGCAGGGAAAGGTCAGCGTGATGCCGGGCCGAAACGGAAATCCCGGCATCGTCTTATTGTTTCCCACCGCCCGAATGCTCAACAACCTGTTTACCGGCGCCGGCCGGGGCTTTCCTGTTCCCGTGAAAGGCCTGTTCAGGGTCAAGGGGCTCAAAGCGTTTGCCGGGCTTGCCAAAAGGATGGAAGCTGTTCTCAAGGGCGCGGATGCTCCCCGGAAACTCAAGGCCGGACTGCTGATCAACACGGTGGGCAGAACGGTTGCCGTTCTCGCCGCGTCGGAACCGGAATCCCGGAAAGCCGCCTCCGGCCTTCGGGGGGTTGCGGAACTGCGGATCAAAGACAGCGAAGCAGTCCACATCACCTTTACCGGACAGGGTGCCTCCGCCGCCTCGGGACACGCTTTGGATCCCGACCTCGTCATGGAATTTTCCTCCGAGGACGTGTTTCTTGCTCTCACGGAGGACCGGGTGGATGTGTTTGCCGCCATCTGCCTGGAAGACATTCGAATCCAGGGGGATCTGCACATGGGGGACATCGTAAATCTTCTGCTCGACCGGGTCGGTGTTTATCTGCGATAGGAGGCAGGGCATGACGTATAGCTTCACGCAATCGAAGGCGCTGTTTCAGCGCGCGGCCAAAGTCATTCCCCAAGGCATTTACGGCCATTTCAATCCGGCCACGACGGTTCCGGGCTTCTATCCCTACTTCATCTCCAGGGCCAAAGGGTGCCGCTTCTGGGATGTGGACGGCAATGAATACATCGACTATGCCTGTGCCTATGGTCCCATGATTCTCGGCTACGCTCATGAACGGGTCGATGAAGCCTTTGCCCGTCAGGCCGGAAACGGAACGGCGACCATGCCGCCTTCGACCCTGCTGATCGATCTGGCGGAAAAAATGGTGGAGGTCAATGACTGCGCCGACTGGGCCGTGTTTGCCAAAAACGGGGCGGATACGATTTCCTGGGCCGTGGCGCTCGCACGCGGCTACCGAAAGCGCGACAAGATCGTTCTGGCCCACGGGGCGTATCACGGGACCCAGCCGTGGGCGGGCACCAACCACATCGGCGTTCTTCCGGCCGACCGGGCCGACATCCTCATGGTGCCGTGGGGCGATGCGAACGCTTTCCGGCGGGTCGTGGAAGAAAACAAAAACCGGATCGCCGGTGCGCTGTTCACCCCCTATCATCATCCCGTCTTTGAGCCGCAGGTGCTTCCGGAGCCCGGATTCTGGCAGGACATGCGCCGGATTTGCGAGGAGAATGACATCGTGCTGATCATCGATGACGTCCGCGCCGGGTGGCGGCTCGACATCAAAGGATCCGCCCATTATTTCGGCTTCCGGCCCGATCTGGCCTGTTACTGTAAGGCGATCGCCAACGGCTATCCCATCTCCGCCCTGGTCGGCACGGACCGGATGCGCATGGTCGCTGCGAAAGCTTTTCAGACCGGTTCCTACTGGAACAACGCTCCGGAAATGGCGGCGGCCCTGGCCTGTATTGACGAAATGCAAAAAATCGACGCCGCCGCGATCTGCGACGCCCGCGGCGCCCTGCTTCGCCGGGGGCTGGAGGAACGCGCCGCGGCGCACGGCCTTTCTTTCAGAATGTCCGGACCGAATGCCATCCCCTTTCTGCATTTTACCAATGAAAGCAACTTCAAGCGCGCCCAGCTCTTCTGCAGGGAATGTTCAGTGCGCGGCGTTTACTTTTTCTGGCATCACAACCTGTTTTTGAGCGCGGCTCACACCGAAGCGGATATCCGACAAACCCTGGATGTGGCCGACCAGGCCTTTCGGATCGTCAAGGAACAATTCGGAGAATAACCGTCAGAATCGATCGGAGGACGCCGTTAATAGATGCCCATCGCGCAGCCGCCGGCGAGCGTGCCGCCCAGTTCGCGGCACTGGTCGAGAACCGCTTCGGTGATGTTTCCCCTGGCAATGACCGGCGCGAAGACGGTCTTGAACTTGTAGCCCAGGGCGATGCGTTCGATGGCCCTGAGCGCGCCCGTGCCGTCGTTCCCGGCGCTGATGAAGACGGCAAATGGTTTGCGGAAAACCTTGTCCTCGGCGCCGACATACGTGCGGTCGAAGAAATCCTTGAGCATGCCCGACATGTAGCCGAAGTTTTCCGGCGTGCCGACCGCCAGACCGTCGCAGGCCAGAAGGTCATCGAGCGTTGCGTCGGAGGCTTTTTTCAAAATCGCTTCGACGCCGTCAATCGCTTTCGCTCCTTCGCAAACGGCGTCGGCCATTTGCTGGGTATGTCCGGTCTGGGAGTGGTAAACGATTAAGATTCGAGTCATAAAAAAGGCAATGGGTTATGGGTAATAGGTCATGGGTGATGGGTGATGGGTTTGGGGTTAGGTCAGGCAAGCGGCGAAAGGACTTCTGTTACCCGGCCCTCTCGCCGCTTACCTCTCACCCATTACCCATAACCTCTTTTACGGCATTTTGGAAATGATGCCCAGAAATCCGTCCGGCTTGAGCGATGCGCCGCCGACAAGTGCCCCGTCGATGTCGGCCATGGCGGCGAGCTCCGCGACGTTGTCCTTCGTGACGCTGCCGCCGTACAGGATCCGGAGCTCTTCAGCCGCTGCCCCGTACAATTCCCGAATCAAACCGCGGACAAAAGCATGCACCTCCTCGGCCTGCGCGGAGGTGGCGACTTTGCCCGTACCGATGGCCCAGACCGGTTCGTAGGCGATCACCAAATGATCCGGCTTTTCAACGCCGGCCAGCGCACCCCGCACCTGGCGGCCGACGACCGACTGCGTCACGCCCTGAACCCTTTCCTCATCCGTTTCTCCCACACAGACAATCGGCTTGAGCCCCGCGGCGAGCGCCTTTTGCACTTTGGCGTTGACGCTCCGGTCCGTTTCGGAAAAGTACTTGCGGCGCTCCGAATGACCGACAATGACGTAAGCGCAGCCCGCGTCTTTGAGCATGACGGGAGAGATTTCGCCCGTGAAGGCGCCCTTGTCCTCGCTGTACATGTTTTGCGCGGCCAGTTGCACGGCCGAACCCCGGAGGGTTTCGCCCACTGCGGCCAGAGCGGTAAACGGCGGAGCCACCACGACTTCGCCGTTTACCGTACCGGAAAGTTCTTCCTTAATCGCGCGGGCCAGGGTGACGGATTCAGCGATGGTGTTGTGCATCTTCCAGTTGCCGGCGACGATCCATTTTCTCATGAGGATCCTCCGCATCAACCCAGCGCCGCAACGGCCGGCAGAGTCTTGCCTTCGAGCAGCTCCAGAAACGCGCCGCCGCCGGTGGAGATGTAGGAGATCTTGTCGCTTTTTCCCGTCTTGTGAATGGCCGTATCCGTGTCGCCGCCGCCCACGATCGTGAGCGCGCCGGACGCCACCGCCGCGTCCACCAGCGAAAAAGTGCCTTTGGCGAAAGGCGCCAGCTCAAACATGCCCAGCGGTCCGTTCCAGACAATCGTCTTGGCGGACTTCACCGCGTCGGAAAAAGCCGCAATCGTGGCGGGGCCGATGTCGAGTCCCATCCATTCGTCCGGAATGCTTTTGGCGTCCACGACTTTGGTTTCGGCATCGGCCGCGGCATTCTGAGCGATCACGGCATCCGTAGGCAGCAAAAACTGCACGTTTTTATCTTTGGCCTTTTCCATGATCTTTTTGGCCAGATCGAGCATATCCTCTTCGCAAAGCGATTTGCCGATGTTGCCTCCCTGGGCTTTCAGGAACGTGAACGCCATGCCGCCGCCGATGACCAGACGATCTACTTTGTCGATCACATTTTCCAGGACCTTGATTTTGTCGGAGACCTTGGCGCCGCCGATGATGGCGGCAAGCGGCCGGGCAGGATTTCCCATGGCTTTGTTGAAATACTCGATTTCGTTTTTGAGTAAAAAGCCCGCGGCGCAGACGGGAACGAATTTCGCGATGGCGGTGTTGGAAGCCGCCGCGCGGTGTGAAACGGCAAACGCGTCGTTGATGTACACGTCGCAGAGCTTGGCCAGCTCCTGGGCGAACGCTTCGTCGTTTTTGTCTTCGCCCGGATAAAAGCGCAGGTTCTCCAGCAGGATGACGTCGCCCGCCTTCATGGCGGCCACGGCCGCAAGCACTTTTTCGCCGATGCAGTCGTCGATGAAGGGCACGTCCGTCTTCAGCAGGGACGAAAAAACCGGTGCGACCGGTTTCAGGGAAAATTCTTCCACTTTCTTGCCCTTGGGACGCCCCAGATGGGACGCAACGATCACACGGGCGCCTTTTTCGCGAATGTAGTTGATGGTGGTTAAACTCGCCTTGACGCGGGTATCGTCCTTGACGTTGCCGGATTTGTCCATGGGCACGTTGAAGTCCACCCGCACAAAAACCCTTTTTCCGCTGACATCAATCTGATCCAAGTACTTCATGCGAATTTCCTCTCTTTACGTATTTTATTTCATGATGAACGACAGCAGTTCCAGCATCCGGTTGGAGAAGCCCCACTCGTTGTCGTACCACGAAAGGATTTTTACCATGTTGCCGCCGATGACGGTCGTATTCGGCAAATCCACAATGGAAGAATGGGGATTGCCGTTGAAATCTCTGGAAACCAGCTCTTCCTCCGAGCACAGAAGGATGCCTTTCATGCTCCGTCCGGCGTATTCCTTGAGTTTTTCGTTGATTTCCTGCCGGCTGGTTTTGCGCGAGAGGGTAGCCACGAAATCGACCAGCGACACGTTGGGCGTGGGGACGCGGACGGCCAGACCGTCGAGCTTTCCCTTCATTTCCGGAATGACTTCCGCGATGGCCCGGGCCGCGCCGGTGGTCGTCGGAATCATCGAAAGGGCCGAGGCGCGCGCCCGCCGCAGGTCTTTATGCGGCTCGTCGATGACCACCTGGTCGTTGGTATAGGAATGGACCGTCGTCATCAGTCCATATTCCACGCCGAATTCCTCGTGCAGGATTTTAACGATCGGCGCCAGGCAGTTGGTGGTGCAGGAGCCCATGGAGATGATGGAATGCCTGCTTTTGTCGTAGTCTTCGGCGTTCACGCCGAAAACCACCGTCACATCGGGATTTTTGGCGGGCGCGGAGATCACCACTTTTTTGGCGCCCGCTTTCAAATGCTTTTCCGCTCCGTCCCGGTCCGTGAATCGGCCCGTGCTTTCCAGAACGACATCCACCTCCAGATCTCTCCAGGGAAGTTCCTCCGGGTCGCGGACGGAAAAGGTCTTGATTTCCCGGCCGTCAACCGTGATAGCATTGGGCGTCGATTTTACATCCGCCTGAAGCGTGCCGTGAGTGGAGTCGTATTTGAGCAGATGAGCGCTGGTTTTGGCGTCGGCCAGATCGTTGACGGCCACAAATTCCACATCTTTGCTTGCAAAGCCCGCACGAAACACCAGCCGGCCGATGCGCCCGAATCCGTTGATTGCAACTCTTACCGCCATGGTCATCTCCTCAATTTTTTATCGCTTGGAGACTAAACAAAAGCCCCGGGCTTGTCAACCCATTTCTCTTTTACGTCAATGGTTTAGCGCGGATAGGGCGGGAGGCCTTCCTGTTTAGCGCACCGGCATTTCGCTTCTTTTCCCTTGCACTTGCGGGCCATTGCTCTTATACTCGCGCGCGACAAAGCGATGGTTCGCCGGTTTATATTCAGGAGGACATGTATGAAAAACATAATGATAGCTTTCATGGCGTTTCTTTTGGTTGCTTCGTTTTTACCGGCGGGCTACGCGGCGGATCCGTCGATTGCCGGCGTGTGGTCAATGCCGATTCTAAAGGGCAAGGACAAGGGCAAGGAGCGGTCTCAAGTTGAAATCTTTGAAAAGGACGGGGTCTTCTACGGCAAAATCGTCAAACTGACCTCCCTGCCCGAAAACGCGCTGTGCACCCAATGCAAGAAAGAAAGAAAAGACAAGCCGTTAATGGGAATGCTGATTTTGTGGGGCTTGAAAAAAGAAGCGGGCCGGTACGTTGAAGGGAAAATTTATGACGTCGAAGAGGGGAAGGAATATAAGTGCAGCATCGTGCAAACCGCCCCGGACAGGCTGAAAATCACGGCCAGTTTTCTTTTCTTGAGCGAGAGCCATTACTGGACCAGGGTGAAGTAGGCCGGCAAACCCGATCGGGGGAGAAAACCCTTACGCCGCTGGGTTTCCCCTTCTCGCGCACCGGAAGCAGAGAGGTTTGAAGCAGGACGAAGGGCCAAATTTCGATTGACAGAATCCCAAGGCTTTCCTATAGTCCACGACAGAGAAAAACCAATTTCTATCCAATTTAAAGGAGGGTTAGGTATGAATCGAGCTTTTTTACGTAAGAGTCTTGTTGTGGCCGGATGTGCAGTCATTGCTTTGGTGCTTGGTACGGGATGGGGGCTTGCCGCCACGGTCGGCCAGGAATTGGCCAATCCTCAGCTGAAGGACGCCAACGATCAACCGGCAACGATTCCGGATTTCGGAACGCACGTGATTACGGTGACCTATGCCGACTCGAGCGCCGGGGATTATGGAGATCCCATGAACGACGCGACGAAGGCAAAAAATTTCAGCAAGGCGGTTTACCGTGGAATCGGCGTTGCCAACATGAAGGATTCCGCCGTGCCCAATTTTGTGATTCGAAAAATCGTCAGAAACAAGATTGAAAAATATAAAAGCGTGATCCTGACGGACCCGGATCTGACGCTGGCCAAAACATGGAACCTCGGCAACTGCAAAGGCAAGTCCGTATTTGTTTTGATCGGCAAGGACAAAAAGCTCAAATACATCCGCTACACCGACAAGAGCAACCCCTGGACCAAGGCGGACATCGACAACGTTCTGAAAATGATGGAAGGGTTGATGTAACCCCATAAGATTTTCGGGAAAGTTCTGAAAAACCCTCAGAGGTCATCACATGGCGCCTGAGGGTTTTTTTATGGTCTGTCCGGCGCTTCGGCAATGATGCTGCGCAGCGCTTCGTCGATCTCCGCAAAGGAGAAGCGAAACCCCGCATCCAGCAGGCGGCGGGGGATGACCCGCTGGCCTTTGAGCAGCACCGAGCCGAACTCGCCCAGAATCAGCTCGATCATGAAACCGGGGGCGGGCAGGAAAGAGGGGCGGTGCAGAATGCGGCCGATGGCGTTCCCCAGTTCTTTGTTTCTGACGGGCTGTGGCGAACATACGTTCACGGCTCCGGAGATTTCCGGATGCCCGATGAGAAAGAGAAAAGCGTCCGCGAGGTCCTGCAGGTGCACCCAGGAAAACCATTGCCGTCCCGAACCCAGCGGCCCTCCCAGAAAAAATTTAAACAGGGGAATCATCTGTCCCAGCGCGCCTCCGTTCGGGCCGAGCACGATGCCGAAGCGGGTGATGACCACGCGCGCGCTTTTTTCTTTGGCGCGCAGGGCCTCGGCTTCCCAGTCGGCTGCAAGACGGGCCAGAAAGTCGTCGCCGGCGGGAGAGGATTCGGTGAGCTCCTCGTCTTCATGAAATCCGTAATACCCGACCGCCGAAGTGCTGAAAAATAAAACGCGGGAGGCGTCCGCGGGGAGCGCTTCCACCAGATGCCGGGTGGTGTTAATGCGGCTTTCGCGGAGAATTTTCTTTTGCTCGTTTGTCCAACGGCTGAAGATGGAAGCGCCGGCCAGATTGATGATGATCTCATGATCCTTTACGGCGTCTTGCCATTTTCCCGGGACGTTGGGATCGCCGACCAGATAGGAAAGGCCCGCAGTTTTCAATTCCCGGCCGGTGAGCGCCTGCGTGAGGACCGTCACGGCGTGTCCCTGGTCCATGAGCTTTTTCGTCAGGTAGGTGCCGACAAAACCGGTTCCCCCGGTCATGAAAACTTTCATGGTTCCACCCTCCATAGTAAGATCACCCGTCGAAGCCGGGTTTTCCGTTTGCCCGACATCAGGATTGTCCGTCGCCGATCAACGGCAGCACCTTGTCGATGTTGAAGTAAATCAGAAATTTCTCTTCGGCCGGATCCTTGCCTTCCACATCCCCGTGTTTTCTCCGGCGGATTTCGCCGATGAGCGGCGAGTCTTTTTCCTCCTTGATTTTGGTCAGGTACAACCGTTTGCCTTTGTAGGAGCCGTCCTCCTTGAAAAGATAAACCGCGGAAGGATTGGTCAGCAGGTTGGTGCGGGTGAGCCGGTTGCGGGCGATAAAAGCCACGGTCCCGTCACCCATGAAGTGAGGTCGCCCGTAAATGGCGGCGTTCACTTTTCCCCCGGAATCGGAGGTGGAAAGAACACCGACCCCCCGGGCGTTTTCAAAATATTCGTCAAGCCGCATGATTCCTCCTTTGATTTTATCCGGTTTTCAAGTAAGTTAAGCCATCAGAAGCCGAATGTAAAGGTGAGAAGATGAAAAAATGGATTTCACTTTTGGTTCTGCTCTTGGCCGGGTGCGCCGGCCTGCCCCCGGGTGTGACGCCCGTGGATGGTTTCCAGCTGGAGCGATACCTGGGCAAGTGGTATGAAATCGCGCGGCTGGATCATTCCTTTGAGCGGGGCCTTTCCTCCGTTTCGGCCGAGTACAGCCTGCGGCCTGACGGCGGTGTGCGGGTGGTGAACCGGGGGTATTCGAAAGGGGATGGCCGGTGGAAAGAAGCCGAGGGCAAGGCGTATTTCGTCAACCGACCGGATCAGGGGTTTTTGAAGGTTTCCTTCTTCGGCCCGTTTTACGGGTCTTACGTGATTATGGAACTGGATCATGCAAACTACGGCTGGGCGCTCGTGTGCGGCCCCGACCGGTCCTATCTGTGGATTCTGGCGCGCAGCGCGAAGCTGGAGGAAGAAACGAAGAATCGCCTGACCGCCAAAGCCGCGGCGCTTGGGTTTGATACCGGCAAACTGATCTATCCGCAGCACAACTGATTGCAAAGGGTAAAGGAAAACCAGATGACTTACAGAATTCTGGGCATCTCCGGCTCTCCGGTCAAGAAAGGCAATGTGGAAACGCTGCTGGATGGCGCCATGGAAGGGCTGTCGGCAAAAAACATAGAAAGGGAAGTTGTGCATCTCTCCGGTTTGAAAATTCAGGATTGCATCCACTGTAATTTCTGTCTGACCCGGCAGATGCCGGGGAAATATTGTTCCCTAAAAGACGATGCGCAGACTGTTTTTGAAAAAGTGGAGACGGCGGATATTCTCGTGCTGGCGAGTCCCGTGTATTTCATGCGGTCGTCCGCCCGAATGGCCGCGCTGCTCGACCGGTTCCGTGTGTTTGTCTTCGGAAACCTGACGGGCGGAAAAATGAAAAACAAAATCGGCGTGAGCATGGCCGTCTCCTGGCTTCGGAATGGCGGACTGGAGAACACGCACCTGTCGCACATCCTGGAATTTTTGATGCTGGAGATGATTCCGGCCAGTGTGCATCAGGGGATCAGTCCTCTGGGCGCGTCGGCCTGTGCAAGCCCCAACGGTTGGGGCAAATTCGATCCGAACATCAGGCTCGGCATTGAAAACGACGAAGCCGGTCTGCAGTCGGCAAAACTGATCCTGCAGCGGGCCGTCGAACTGGCCGGGCTGGTGCGTAAATAATCCAGGATCAAGGTTACGAAAATGGTCTCTCGGCGAAAATCACTACGGCCCCGACGTTTTGACGGGGAGATAATGTAAATCTTGGAAAACAATAGATAAAATCCATAGAAAGTGATCGATCGATTTGAAATGTTTTTCTTTGGGATGCCGTCGTCTCGCATCAAATGGTGAGCAGACGGCTGAAGAATTCCGGCATAACGACCAGAGAGGAGGGGAATAAGTGAAAATTATCAGTCTGGAAGAAGAATTTCTCACCAAACGCTCACTCGGGCGCGTAGCAGAAGAACTGCAATCTCACCAATTCACTATGGAAACATCGAAGGAGCTCATACAAAGCGATGTTGGGGAAGAACTGCTGGATTTGGGCGAGAGACGCATCGCCGCAATGGATGAGGCCGGCATCGACATGCAGGTACTTTCGTTTATCGGCCCTCAGGTTGAGGACCCCTCGGAGTCGCTTGAAATGATGAGGGAGGGCAACGAGAAAGCAGCAGAGGCCATACAAAGGTATCCTTCACGGTTTTCCGCTTTTGCATCCCTTCCTCTTGCAGATCCTAAGGCGGCCGTTGCCGAATTCGAACGGGCGCTCAGTACGCACGGATTCGTGGGTGGATTTGTTTGCGGGTCGATCAACGGGGAGTTCCTTGACGATATGAAATACTGGCCTGTTCTGGAATTGGCCGAGTCCCGCAATGTCCCCATATATCTTCATCCCGAATTTCCATTGTCTCAAATGCAACAGGCATACTTCAAGGGAAGAGAAGAGCTTTCAGGCCCTGAATGGGGTTTTATGGTTGATGCCAGTTGTCATTTTATGAGACTGCTCACCGCCGGCGTGTTTGACCGGTTTCCCAAACTCACGATCATCCTCGGACATCTTGGAGAATCCATCCCCTACAACCTGGACAGGATCAACAATCGTCTGAGAGCTTATGCGCGGGATAAAGGACTGAAGAGGTCACCTGCCGAGTATATGAGAGAAAACATGGTGGTCACAACGAGCGGAAATTTTTCATACCCTTCGTTTCTTTGCGCTTTAGGAACCCTGGGAATAGACCGTGTTTTGTTCTCTGTGGATTGGCCGTTTGAATCGAACAAAGTCGCGGTTGACTTTTTGAAGCATCTGCCGGTCAACCAGCCCGATATGGAAAAGGTTGCCTATAAGAATGCGGCGAGGGTCCTGAACCTGAAAGATTTCTGAGCATCTTGCGGTGTTCGGGAGGCCATGGTCAAGGCGCCATTGACAAAAAACGATGGAGAAAAACCCTGTCCAATCGGATGTTCGAGCCGATCGCTGCGCTCCGGCTCAACTCTGCGTTGGGCTTGCGGAGAAGGAAACGGGTCCATGTTTACTCGAAGGGAATTCGTTATAGCCTCGCTGGGTTCCTTGGGCGCTATGGCAGTCTTGCCGTCCTGCTCAACAAAAACCGGTGCGGACAGCTACGCGAATGTTGCGGATCGCACGTGGCGTCATGGCAAGTTTGCTGCCGGCGATCAGGTCGCTCTTCTGCGTGAACTCGTGCGCTATGCGACTTTGGCGCCATCGAGCCACAACACGCAATGCTGGAAGTTTCACATTGAAGAAGCCGCCGTTGCTATATTACCGGATTTTTCGCGCCGGTGTCCCGCCGTCGATCCGGATGATCACCACCTCTTCGTCTCCCTCGGGTGCGCTACCGAAAACCTGATCCAGGCAGCGCAGGCGATTGGGCTGAAGGGGCATGCCAGCTTCGATGCCGCAGGCGGCAATGCGCTGCGTGTGGATTTGGAGCCGGCAAGTCCCGTCGCATCGACGCTGTTCCGGGTGATCCCCGAGCGTCAGAGCACTCGCGGCGAATATGACGGACGGCCTGTCGTCCGGCAGGAACTCCAGTTGCTTGAAAAGGCCGGTACCGGCAGGGGTGTTCAGGTGATCCTCCTGACCGAACGGCAGGCGATGGAGAAGGTCCTTGAGTATGTCGTTCAAGGCAATACCGTCCAGATGAACGATCCGGCCTTTATGGTGGAATTGAAGCAATGGATCCGCTTCAGCGGCGACGAGGCCGTACGAGCCGGCGACGGGCTTTACGCGGCATCTTCCGGCAATCCGTCTTTGCCTTCCTGGCTGGGCAGCCTGCTCTTCGGCTTGTTTTTTACTCCGAAGAACGAGAACGACAAATATGCGAAACACGTGAGAAGTTCGGCGGGCATCGCGGTATTCGTCTCGGACGCCCCCGACCCGGCCCAGTGGGTGGAAGTGGGGCGTTGCTACGAGCGTTTCGCCCTTCAGTCGGCTGCGTTGGGCATTCGCAATGCGATGCTTAATCAGCCGGTGGAGGTGGCGACGCTGCGGCCGCAATTTGCCGCTTTCCTGGGTATCGGAACGCGCAGGCCCGATCTTGTCGTTCGTTTCGGACGGGGCCCGAAGCTGCCTTCTTCGCTGCGTCGTCCGGTAGAGGCGGTGCTGGTTTGAACGCGCAACAATTCGCAGCCGATGATCGATCGATGAGCAGCCTGCCCACCCGAACCATTAAGGCCGGGATCGCTTACTTCGCCCTTGTATTCGGCGCGGGCTTTGTCCTGGGATCGATACGAGTTCCCTTTCTGGTGCCGCGCTTGGGGGAGCGGGCAGCGGAACTCACCGAGATGCCCTTGATGTTTGTCGTGATATGGGTGGCGGCGCGATTCATCGCCCAGCGTTTCAGCCTCCCTGCCGAGGCGTTGCCCCGCCTGGGAGCCGGATTTCTTGCGTTGATTTTGCTGGTCGCTGCTGAAGGGGTGCTTGCCGTCGCTCTCCAGGATCGGACGCTTGCCGAGTATGTCGCCGGCCGGGATAAAATCTCCGGCATTGTCTATCTGGCAATGTTGGCGATCTTTGCGGTGATGCCGTTTGTGCTCGCGCGATGTACGCTGTTTCCCCGTGCATAAGCCCAACGATTCCACCGGGCCTGCGCGAAAAGCTGCGCAGGCCGCTGAATTCAGACGTTATGCTCTTTCGATTTTTATTTCTCTTGATTCGCGGACAAAAATTCTTCCTTTTTCGGACCTGATGTCGCGGAAATTCCAGTGCCGGCATCCTTCTTCAGCCTGAGTAAAAAGCGGGCGGCTCTTTTACGGCCGGTGGATGCGTTTGCCGCTCCCGCATTGCCCGGATGGCTGCTGCCGGCGCCCACGCTATGCCGTCAAGAAACCCCCTCTTGACAAATCGCCAATGTTCATTATATTCTGATCATGCTGAATTAACTGATTCGATTTTATAATCAGCTAAATCCGAAGGAGGTTCACATATGGTGAAGAAAAAACAAGAGGAGGCCTGTTGCGGGACCGGTGGCATCACACCCAGCTGTTGCCGTGTTGAATCAATGATCAGCGTCGATGAACGGGGTCAAATGGTTCTTCCCAAGGATTTGCGTGACAAGGCCAACATCAAAGCGGGCGACAAGTTCGCAGTCGTTAGTTGGGAAAAGGATGGGGCGATCTGCTGCATGACGCTGATCAAGGCCGATGCCTTGGCGGGTCAGGTCAAAGAGTTCCTCGGGCCGGTGATGCGGGACGTCATATCCGGTAAATAAGTAAATGAAGGAGGATCAAAAGATGAAACAGGAAGAGATCAGGAAGTCTGTGAGGGACAGATATGGTGAGATTGCAAAAACAGGGGGTTCATGCTGTCTGCCCAAAGCGAGCTGCTGCTGCGGCAGTCCGTCTGTAGAGACCATCAGTATGGGGATTGGTTATAGCGCTGAAGATCTGAAGAGCGTCCCGGAGGGGGCGAATCTCGGGCTGGGATGCGGAAATCCCGTCGCCCTGGCTTCGCTGCGTGAAGGGGAAGTGGTCATCGATCTGGGGTCTGGCGCAGGATTTGATTGTTTTCTGGCCGCCAAGGCGGTTGGTGAAAAAGGTCGGGTAATCGGCGTGGATATGACGCCGGAAATGCTCGATCAAGCCAAGATCAATGCACGGAAGGGAGCTTACGGGAATGTGGAGTTCCGTCTTGGCGAAATCGAAAATCTCCCGATTGCCGATAACACAGGCGACATCGTCATTTCCAATTGTGTGATCAATCTTTCTCCCGACAAGGAACGGGTGTTCCGGGAAACCTTCCGGGTGCTCAAACCGGGTGGTCGCCTCATGGTTTCGGACATTGTCCTGCTCAAACCCCTGCCTGAGGCCGTAAAAGCCTCCTTGGAGGCTTATATCGGCTGCATCGCCGGGGCATCCATGAAAGACGATTATCTCAACTCCATCGGGAAGGCCGGATTTCAGGATATCCGGATCATCGATGAATCACTATTGCACCTAAAAGATTTCCTCAACCACCCCACATTTCCCATGCCGGATTTGGAATCCGTCAAAGCGGTCTCAGTCGTCAGCATCAAGGTTTCTGCAAAGAAGCCTGATTAAACGGGGATTATGGATACATCCATTCAAAAAGGAGGATGAAAGGGACAGCATGGCGCGAGGAATTGGCTGCTCCCTGTGACACGGTGAATATGTCATTTCCGACTTTTTTAATAAAGACTTCAATCCGTAGTGCGAAGCCCCCCTCCAATCGGTGAGACAAGGACGGGGAGGAGACTTCCGGGCTTAACGATGACTTCCGGCAAGGGCGATTTTCTACATTTACTTGCGAACGCCACAGGGCAACCGGTCATTAAACGTTCAAGGTTTCATCCAGCCAGTCAAAGATGCGCTGGTTGCCGAGCAGCTGCCCGCCCGACTGGCAGTGGAGTTCAGCGCCTTCTCCGCTTTTGAAGATCAGATAAGTTTTAGGGCATTTCAAGGCATCATAGAGTTTTTTTGGCTGGCCGCCGAAAAATTGTTCCGCGTCCGAGTCAATGACCAGAGTGGGGCATGAGATAAGGTGCGCGGTATCGGCAAGAGTCATTTTTGCCTGCTGGAGGGATAGTTCGGCCGGGGTTTTCGCCGCGAACGTGAACAGGCCATTCGTCAATCCCCAATGTACCGTAATGCTTGCTTTCGAGGCTTCTCTGGCCATGGCGTTGAATTCCCCGGGTTTGTCTTCAATGAATTTTATCAGTTCTTCCCGCTTCATGCCTAACCGTTCATACGTCTGCGCCCAGTTGTCCAGGATGCCCGAATTGGCGACCAGTGCCGCGAGTCTGTGCTCATAGACTGCCGCTCTCGGCGCCAGATACCCTCCCATACTCAGTCCGATAAGGGCCATCCGTTTGGGGTCCACCTCTTTTCTTTGCAAGGCATAATCGACCACAGGCGTGACGACCTTTTCCCAGTCATGCCTGAAGGGAAGGCCTTGTTTTCTGATGACGCTCCCTTGTCCGGGTCCTTCGAAGATCAGGCAGTTGTAGCCTCTGCGCACGGCATCTTTCCCGTACAGGAGATACGTTTCCTGAATGGTTCCGTCGAAGCCTTGATGAATGAGGATCGTGGGCGCCCGCTTCCCCTTTTTGCCCGCCGGACAGAAATAGGCAGGGAGTTTGGTGCCTTCATAGGGAATCCGGATCGCTTCGAAAGAAGGCACGGAAAGCTTTCTTGCCTTTTCAAAGCAGGAATCCATCTTGTTCCACAATTGAAGGATCGCGGGATTTTCCGGATGATCGTGGAGGTAAAAATCGGCGCTCCGGTAATACTCGGAGGCTCTGAAATAAGCGTCCCGCGCACTCACGGGATGGCCCTTCTCCAGGCATTCGTCCCCTATCTTCTCGATGCGCTCTCCAAGCTTCCGCCATTCCTCGTACCAGGCCTGAAGCAGGGCCTGTTGATCGCCTTCCTTCTGTTTGATGCGGTATGCTGCGGCAAGGGATTCTCCGATGTCCGCCCCGTGTTCGACAGACTTGGACATGACCCGAATAAACTCGAAGACGAGGCTCTCATCCTGAAAGATGAATCCGTTATACCAGTTTGCCGTCTTCCCCGAGTGTCCCCCGGACGGACTCTTTGACGGAGTGTCGCTCCCCGATGCATAAGCGACCCAAGAGCCCGTCGAAGCCATTGCACCAAGTCCGAGGGTTGCTTTTAGCATGGTACGCCGTGTCAGGCTGCCGCCTTTGTTTTCTTTCAGATCATCATTCTTTCTCATCGGGGTTCCCCTTATCTAATTTTTACGGGGCGGTTTCATCACAGACGCTGTGCCCCTTTCAAACGGCAATTCACGACATGAGGAATTTATTAAAAGCATTTGTTTGGCAGGTGAACCGGCGACCAAGACGGGCATTCATTGCACATGGTTCGTCAACGTCGGAGCAGGGACGTTAAGTCTTCAGTTGATTTCTTCACAGCAAAAGGGTTTTGTCCTCGCCCATACCCATCATGCCGTCGAGGATATACTTGGTGCCATCCTCGTCGCGAAGGTAGCCTGCCAACTCGCCGAAGGCAACGTAATAATCAATATTGACGAGAACGGCGTGCAGGATCATCGGGTTTATGGCGTACACCTTAAATTTGAGGTTGACCATATCGTGCTCGTCCTTTACCGTCCATACCGCGTAGTCTTTGAAATCCTTTGTCTCGGGCTCACGCTTGAACGTCACGGGTGGAAGGAGACTCGTTTCGTTTTCAAACCAGATGAGATTTTCGTTGTAGGCGTCCTGGTCGACGGATTGATTTCTTGTAAGGTTGAAAGCAAAGAATTTCTTTTCGCCGTTGATTTCGATTCTACCCATCGTGGTCACCCAGTCGTAGTGAGCACGGCGTGGATAATAGCCCCGGTGGTCGTCGACAATCGCGGTGGAATCCTCGTCGGCGATCATTTCCTCGCCGTTGATCACCAACCTGCCCTTTGCCGTAAAAAAATCTTTTTGACTGTAAAGAGGTCTGTTTTTACCGAACGGAATGCTGACGACGCTCGGTTTGCTCAGACGCGTAAGCTCGAAATCATACTCCACCTGCGCCTTGTCGGATTTGTGTTTTCCGCACAGACGGCACTTGCCCTGGTCGAAGTCATTGATGTATTGGATCTGCCCGACCTCGGTGGTCGCCTGTGTGACGCTGCCGTTGATCAGGTTGGGTGCAATGGTCGTCTCCTTGCTCTTCAGGTTGGTATCCCAGCAATAAACCTTACGGGTGCGCTTGTCATAAAAGACGTGCAACACCTTGCCGAATATTCCCATATCACAGCAAACCGCGAGGAGTACCCCGTTTTTCAGGTGCACCTCCGCAGCTTCCCAAAGCGTGAGCTTGAGCCTGTTCATAAACTGCGGTGCGCGAGTCGGCTTCTTGAGCTTTAGGATATCCATATCCTCGAACTCTTTGTCGAACGTTCCGAAAACGCACGAGCCGTCCTTGTTCACCATGCTTTTGGGCGTGGCAACCGACCGTCTTTTCTCGGAAATGTATCTGCTGTATTCTCCCGTCACTTTCATCCCCGGAAAGTATTGGTAAACACTTCCTTTTTCTTGATGGCAGTATAGGGAACGCGGTCTCGCGTGTCAAGCAAATCCCTTTTGCCGTGACGGTATAAAAACCGTAAGTTTCCTCTCAGGGATGCCGGCCATCA
Organism: Smithellaceae bacterium; assembly: GCA_035448625.1. Taxonomy (GTDB): domain Bacteria; phylum Desulfobacterota; class Syntrophia; order Syntrophales; family Smithellaceae; genus UBA8904. Next base: position 27,625 of record DAOTJI010000008.1, read on the forward strand.
AATTTCCGTTCCCGCTGTTCCTGACGAATTGTAATCCTGAATTATTCCAATCTGATGATTATGGACCGGTAGGGAAGGGTTTATATTGGCTTTTTTGCTTCAGCCTTCAGCCTAAATACCTGTCTTATGTTTTCTCAAAATGATGATAGTCTTTGGGCTGATCGAAATGGCCGCCCCAGTGCCAGCCGCGCCGGAGAAATTCCTGAACCACGGGGTGGTCGCCGGTCAACGCTCCCTTGTTTTGCCGGCGGTAAATCGTGCCTTCGGGTGCGGTCAGGCCCGAGGGGTAAATCACCGGATTCTGGAAAGGGTTGATGTCCACGGCGCGGCCGAAAGAATGCAGAGACAGTTTGTTGGTGTCGGCGATGACGCGGAAGTTGAAGGAAGAGGAATTGTTGTCCGCCATCGAGGCTTCGTCGTTCCATTGGTATGCGACGATGGGGATAACCTTGCCGACGGGAAATTTCAGCTTCTCGATCAGGAGAAAGATTTCATAAATGTCGTCTTCGAGTCGCGCGTCCACGAGGAGCTGGCCCTGGTGACGTTTTCCGTCAAAGGAATAATACAGGACGTCCACCATGGACAGCGAATCGATCACTTCCATGGGGGCGGAGGTGCCCTCGATGGCTTGGGCAAAGCTCATTTCGCTGTCGATCATGACTTGGTTTTGGTCGTTCATCCGGGATCCTTTTGTGCGGCAGCGGATGAGCGCAAGGGGGGATCCGCTCCCTGCCGCAGCGCGTCGATGACGGCATGGAGATCGTCTTTCTCCAGCGAGACTTCCCGGTAAATGCTCCGGACGGCGTCGGCGTCCAGTCGCTTGAAATCGGCAAGCCTGGGCGTGATGACCACGCCCGCCATGTCGATGGCGCCGGGCGAAACGAAGATGCGGCGGTTTCCCCTCGCGAAATAGGCATCGGGCCGGTGCTTCCGCCTCAGAAACACGGTGATTGTCCAACCGTGCTTCCCGTGAGCGCAAAAAACATTCAGCAGCGGCTCTTCCTGCGTCGCCGTCTGCTTCCGGGCGGCCGCAAAGAACCTTGTCATATGCTCTGTCAGGAGCCCGGCATCGTCGGACTTGAACAGCAGGATGCCGCGATCGAAGCTCTTTGCCGGGAGATGCAGGACGGAAAATGGCGCAACGGGAAAAGACCTCTTTTCCAGTTCATTCAAAAAGGGAAGAGCGCGGGCCGGAATCATCTGAAAATGCAGGTGGTCCGGCGCGGAAGCCCCGCAGGCGGGGCCGTTGTATAATACGGTGTAGTCTGATGATGCGTCCGCCGCGACCTGTAAAAATGAATCCAGAGAGGGCAGTATTTCCTGCGGTTGGTGACCGAGGCTGGCGACGGTGATATGATCCGTAAAGATCGGCGCGGGATTGCACAGGATGACGAAGCCGTTGCGGTAAAGAATGCCGGACTGCTCTTCCGGACGGTTTTCGGCGCAGAGAAAACAGGGTCTTTTCCGGATCGATTCCGCGTCTACGGCCGCGCCGCTGCTGAGGGCGCGGGCAGGGTTGTACTGCAGGGTTACGCGGTAGCCGCCCAGGGAGACCTCCCGGGTTTGCACCGAAGCGAGGCCGCGGCAGGCCGCAGCATAGGCGGGCCAGCTCTTCTTCTGGGATTCGACAAGGCAGCGGCACAGGGCGGGGAGGGTTTGGCTTCCCCCTTCGGGAAATTCAGCCAATCTTTGATGATTTCGGGCGGGGAGCGGTCGCTTGCAGGAAACGGTTAGAAACCGTTCCCTGCGGTTCAGTTGCTGCCGGGCTTTGATTTCCAGCGTTCTCAGCCGGTCCTTATAGTCATTGTTTCGGTTTTGCTGTTCGACGGACAGGCCCGCGTCGGTGTTGTCCTTCCAACGGCGGCAGAGATAGACGCTTTCATACACCCGGCCGATGCGGTACTCGCGGGAGAGCCTCAGCGCCGCGGCATAGTCTTCCCCAAAGCTCACATTGGGAAAACCGATCCGGCGAAGAATAGCCGTGTCGAAAGCCCGCGGCGCGCCGATGCCGCCCACGCGCAGAAGATTGTTGTGGCCGTTTCGCGCGGTCCATTCCCGGTGATCGATGAGACCCGGCGGAATCTTTTTTTGGCGTTCGTTCACCAGCGTATAGGAGCCCACGGCCATTGCGCAGGGACCACGGCGCAGCGCGTCAACCATGATTTGCAGCGTGCGCGGCGACGCGTAAAGATCGTCGGAATCCAGCTGAACGACGTAGCGGCCGCAGAAGGGCGAGTCGATCGCCTCGTTCCAGCATCCGCCGATACCCAGATCACGGCGGGACGGAACAAGATGATGAACATGAGGGTACTGCGCGGCAAAGGTTTTCAGAAACTCCGTCGTGCCGTCCGTGGAGTGGTTATCCACGACCAGAACATTAAAGGGAAAGTCCGTCTTTTGTGCCAGGGCGCTTCGAAGCGCGTCAGCAATGGTCTTGCGGCGATTGAAAACAGGAATCACAACACTGGCTTTCCACAGAAGCTCTTCCGGCTTCCGGTTTGGGGCGGCGGGTCTGGAAGGCAGAAAGGCGCCCAGGCGCCGCAGATGGCGGGTGGCGATTTTTTCGAGCTGTTTTTGCCGGTTGAAGTTTTCCCGGGCGACATAGGCAAAATGAGCCTCGGATTTCCGGGACGGTTTTTTTGCCGGAACCCTTTCTTTTCCGGATGCCGTGTACAGGAACTCAGGCACGCGGATCAGATCCTGCTCCAGCGAAATTCTCAGGCGCAGATCGTAGAAAGCGATGTCCGGATCGGCCGGCAGCGCTCCGTATTTTCGAACCGCGGAGGAAACGGCGCTGCCCGATAAAATGAAAAAGGGGCCGAAATGAAAGTCGTCGCGCAGGGAGCCGATCCGGTAGTCGTTCAACGGCCGTCCGGCGAGGCGGCTGCCGTTTTTCTCATAGTAGTCCGAATAAATCATGCCGGCGCGCGTGTCGCGGGCGAGGGCCAGCAGCCTTTTGAGTTCTACATTTTCGCAGGACACACTTTTCCCCGCGTCCATGACCAGCCAGTAATCCGATGACAGGCTTTTGAAGAACAAGGAGGGCCGTTTTACGGGCCGGAAGGGCCCGCTGCCGGAAGGCCAGTTCCGCGCCGCCTGCGTTTCATCCGCGGCGCTCCAGAGCAAAAGCCTTCCCCATTGATAGACCGGAGTTTCCATGATTTCCCGGACGATTTCAGAAGTCGGACATCATCAGATTAAAAGTGTTTTCCGCCGTGTCCTTCGCCAGCTTGGCCAGGGCCTGCTGCCTGGCCGGCTTCGGGTTGACGTTGTCCTGCAGCCGGTAATCCGCCGTTCCGACGACGTTTGGCGAAGACCAGATAATTTTTCCGCTGTCCTTTTCGCGAAGGCTGGCCTCCAGGGTGATCGTCATTCTCTCTTCCGCGGCCAGTATGTTGTTGCGGTAAGAAAGCACTCCCGTGGTGATGCTGATGATGCTGGCGTTGATGATCGCGTCCGCCTGTTCCGGGGAAGAAGCGCTTTTGAAACGGTTGCTCTGGAGGATCTGATCGATGAAGGCCGTCCGCAGAATGTTTTCTGCTTCCGCCTCCGAGGTTTTGTTGACGACGGGCGCGACATAAAGATTGACGATTCGTCGGTCGATATGCTCACCCTGAGGCGCGAACCCATAGCCGCAGCTCATCAACCAGAAGCAGGCAAAGCTCAAAAGCCCTATGGGGATGAAGGACAACGCTCTTGGCAGGTTCATGGAACCGTTTCCTTTATGAAGCGACGACGAGGTTGACCAGCTTTTTGGGAACGTAAATCACTTTCAGGATTTTATTTCCCCCGATGAGCGAGGCGATTTTTTCATCCGCCTGGGCATCCGCCTTAATTTTTTCTGCGTCACAATCCACCGGCACCGTCATCCGGCTGCGCAGTTTGCCGTTGATCTGGATGACGATGGTCATTTCTTCCTCGGTGGCGATCGCCGGATCGAAGTCGGGCCACGGCCTCTCGGCCAGGGGTTGATCCTGGCCCAGCCGCTGCCAGAGTTCTTCCGTGATGTGCGGAACGATGGGTGCCAGAAGCAAAATGGCTGTCTCCAGCGCCTCGCGGACGACGGACAGAGCCGTCCGGTCGCCGGGAGCAGGTCGCTGGACGCCGTAGAGGACATTGACCAGTTCCATCACCGCGCTGATGGCCGTGTTGAAGTGAAAGCGGTCCTCGATGTCCTGTGTGACCTTGCGGATCGTCTGGTGTGTCTTTCGCCGGAGCGCCTTGAGGTCGCCCTCAAGCGCGAGGGTTCCGGAGGCGGGTGCGACGGCTTTGATGTCTTCGCAATATTCGTCAAAGATTCGCCACAGACGGCCGAGGAAGCGAAACGAGCCTTCGACGCCCTGTTCGCTCCATTCCAGGTCTTTTTCCGGCGGTGAGGCAAACAGGCAGAAGATGCGCGCCGTGTCCGCACCGTAGGTATTGACCAGAAAATCCGGGTCGATGACGTTCTTGAGCGACTTGGACATTTTTTCCGTCTTGCCGATGACGACGTCCTTGCCGCAGAAAGAGCATTTGCCGCCCGCCGCCTGTTCAGGGAAGAGGTAACCGTGCTCCGGGCACTTCATGGTCTCCTTGCAGACCATGCCCTGCGTGAGAAGATTGGTGAAAGGCTCGTCCACGCCGATCACACCGAAGTCGCGCAGGACCTTGGTATAGAACCTCGCGTAGAGCAGGTGCAGGATGGCGTGCTCGATGCCGCCGATATACTGGTCCACCGGCATCCAGTAGTCGAGCGCCTTGCGGTCCAGGCCCGGCTTTACGTCGCACTCCGGAGAGCAGTAGCGGTCGAAGTACCAGGACGACTCGACGAACGTGTCCATGGTGTCGGTTTCACGCATGGCGGGGCCGCCGCATTGGGGGCAGGCGGTGTTCACGAAATCCGGAAGCTGGGCGAGCGGCGAGCCGCCTTCGGGACTGAAGACGACGTTTTCGGGCAGAATGACCGGCAGGTCTTTTTCCGGCACCGGCACGATGCCGCATTTTTCGCAGTTGACCATGGGAATCGGCGCGCCCCAGTAACGCTGGCGGGAAATGCCCCAATCGCGCAAGCGGTACTGAATCGTCCGTTTGCCTTTGCCCTGGTCTTCGAGGAAGTCGGCGATGGCTTCCAGGACCTTCGTATTTTCCATGCCGTTGAACGGACCGGAGTTGACCAGCACTCCTTCATCGACGTAGGCCTCGGTCATGGTCGCCGCATCGAGCGTCCGGTCTTTGGGAGAAATGACGACGATCAGCTCCAGGTTGAATTTTTTGGCGAATTCGAAGTCGCGCTGGTCGTGCGTGGGCACGGCCATGACGCAGCCGGTGCCGTAGTCGGCCAAAACGAAGTTGGCCGCGTAAATCGGCATTTTGTAGCCGGTGAGCGGATTGAGGCAGTAGGAATCGAGAAAGAGGCCTTCCTTTTCGTAATACTCCGAAGTCCGCATGAGCTTGTCCTGCTTTTTGACTTTTTCCACAAACGCCTGCACGTCTTTTTCGCAGGGCTTGCCTTTGGCCAGTTGCGTCACCAGCGGATGCTCGGCCGCCACCAGCATGAAGGTTGCACCGAAGAGCGTGTCCTGGCGGGTGGTGAAGACCTGGATGACGCCGTCGCCTTCCGCCATCGGAAAATCGACCAGGCAGCCGTAGCTCTTGCCGATCCAGTTTTTCTGCATCGTCAGGACGCGCTCCGGCCAGCCGGGCAGTTGGTCGCAGAATTCCAAAAGCTCCTCGGTGTAGGCGGTGATTTTGAAGAACCACTGATCGAGCGTTTTTTCCGTAACTTCCGTGCCGCAGCGCCAGCACAGGCCGCCTTCGACCTGTTCGTTGGCAAGCACCGTGTCGCATTTCGTGCAGAAATTGACGCTGGAGCGTTTTTTATAGGCCAGGCCTTTTTCGACCATCCAGAGGAAGAACAGCTGCTCCCAGCGGTAGTATTTCGGCTCACAGGTGGCGATTTCCCGGTCCCAGTCGTAGCTGAAGCCCATGCGCTTGAGCTGCTTCTTCATATGTTCGATGTTTTCATGGGTCCACTTGGACGGATGGATTTTGTGTTCGATGGCGGCGTTTTCCGCCGGCATGCCGAAGGCGTCCCAGCCGATCGGATGGAGAACATTGAATCCTTTCATGCGCTTGTAGCGGGCCACCACGTCGCCGATGGTGTAGTTGCGGACATGGCCGATATGGATTTTCCCCGACGGATAGGGGAACATTTCCAGAAGGTAGTATTTCTTTTTGCGCGGATCTTCCGTGACGTTAAAGGCCTTTTCTTCTTCCCATTTCTTCTGCCATTTTTCTTCAATGGCGATCGGATCGTACTTCATAACAATGGTTTTCTCCCAAAAGAGTTCAATAATCGGGGATTTGCTTAACATATTGAAAGGGGCAGCGCAACGGCTTTGTCGGGCTGCGAAGGGTTTTCTCCTGCGGGAAACTAAGACTCCTGCCTCATCGGGTCGGATTGGCGGACGGTAATGTAAAAAATCATCCCCGACAGCATAACCGCGGCCGCTCCGAAGAAAAGGGTGGTGTAGCCGAAAGAATCGATCAACAACCCGGCGATGGCCGGGCCCGGAAGCAGCGTTCCGTTCTGGCAGGCCTGGTAAAGGCCGACGAATCCCGCCGTGTGATCTTTCGGGATCATGCTGAGAAAGAAAGGATACGATACGGCAAGAATCGTTCCATAGGCGGCACCGGCGATGACCACCAGAATCAGCAGCGACGAATAGGCTTGAAGGAAGGGGATCACGCAAAAACAGAGGGCCAGAACGGCGACTCCGCCGATCGTGGTCCGTTTCAGCCCCAGTTGAACGGCCAGCAGCCCGGCGGGCAGGGCGAATCCGACAAAGGAAGCGTTGAACACGAAGAAGGCCCGGACCGCCTGCTCAACGGACAGACCAAAGAGCGCCATGCAGGTGATGACGAAAAAAGCGCTCACCATCCACAAACTGATCCATTGCAGCGTCATTCCGAAAAGGAAGCGCAGCAGATTTTTCCGGCCGGCGAGCTCCCGGAAAAGGTGAAGGCGCGCTTTGCCTTTCGGCGGGACGGATTCCTTCACGGAAAGGCACATCACAGAGACCGCGATCGGAACCGCAATCAGAACCCACCAGAAAGGGCGGGTGGGCGAGGCTTCCCACCAGGGGGCGGCAAACATCAGATAGCTCAGGATGCCGGTTCCCCCGATCAGGAACATGAGCCCCGATGCAAAGCTTCGCTGCGTCGCGGGAATCATGTCCGGCAGCAGCGCAAAATAAGGGCCGATGGCAAAGAAGAAACCGGCGTATGCCAGAAAGATGACGGGGATCGCCGCGGCCGGCGAATCGATCCGCATCAGCAAGAAAATCATGCTCCAGGCCAGCATCCACCCGGCGAGGATCAGCGGCCTGCGCCGACCCAGCGGGGTGCGGATCCGGTCGGAGAGTGCTCCCGCCAGAACGGGAAAAAACAGACCGGTGATGCCGGTGGTGGACAGAATGATGCCGGTTCCCGCGTTGGAGCCCGTCAGTGCTTTCAGGTAGAGCGGCAGCGTCGCCCAGGTGAATCCCCAGAAGGTCTGGACCGCAAAAAGTCCCAGGGCGAATCCTGAGAGCTTCAAAAGTCCTGCGGGCGAAGGTTGGGTATGCTCCGGGATCATTTTTCTCTCTGCATGACCGGGAATGGCCCGACGGACTTCCGGACAGCCCGTCAGACTGAAAGTTTGCCTGCGCAGGTCCGGGCCAGTTCCTGCAGAACCGGCAGATTGCCGGCCCGGGAAGCGGCATTGGCCAGGTTCCTCACGCCGCCTGCGGTATGCCGCAGAAAATCCGGCTTGTTTTTTTTGAGCCCCAGAAAGCCGTAGGCGCCCAACGCCTGCATCAGACGCTGGGCCGCGCCGTCCCAGAAATAATCGGTGAATTTTTCAAAGCTGTAATCCGGTTCCATGATCCGGTAATAAAAAGCGATGAGTTCATTGCGTTCGGACGCGGAGAAGGAGACGTAAGGGTCGCAGATCAGAGAGCCCAGGTCGTAAAAAAGATTGCCCTTCCGCATGCCCTGAAAGTCGAGAAACACCGGCCGGTCGTTTCGAATCATGATGTTCTGGGACTGAAAGTCCCGGTGAATCAGGCATTCCGGGATTTTTTGCAGGCGGTCGGTGAGTGCCTCCATCTCCTCCGTCCAGTCACGCTCCTGCGGTCCGGAAAGCGAAAGCCCGCAAACGGCCTCGACGAAGTTTTCCCTGAAGTAGGCGTGCTCCCACGCGTAGAGCGACCGGTCATAGCCCCGGCACAGCGTTAAGGATGCCGGCACGTCGGACAGCGGAGTCCGGTGAAGCCGGTGGATGGCCAAGAGAGCCGTGAGATAGTAGCGCCTCCGTTTGCGCCAGGGATCCGTGCGCAGGGAATAAAGATCCGTGTCGCCCAGGTCCTCGAGCAGCATGAACCGCTTCCGGAAGTCGTAGGCGATGATGCGGGGAACCGGCAGGCCGATCTCCGTCAAGAAGCGGTTGATCTCGGCCCAGTAAGCGTTTTCTTCCACATCCGTTCCGTATTTCATGAAAATGAAGGTGGTGCCGGCAGGCATGTGCACGCGGTAAAAGGTGCGGTCGGAGCCGCCCTTGAGGATCGGATCGTACTGAAACTCCACCGCGCCCAGATGATGGCTTACAAATTGTCGAATGTCCCGGTTCATAGAGTCTGATCGCGTAATGTGCGGTATTCTTGTATCGTGCCCAGATCGTGCCAGAAGCCTTCATCGATGACGATTCCGCCGACGGACAGCGGGTTTTGCCGAATGCTCTCGATGAGCGGCAGCACAATCGATTCGATTTTCCCCGCCGTCAGCCGCCGCAGAAAGGCCGTTTCCAGCACATAAATGCCCGCGAAAAGGCAGGCCTGGACGCCCGGGTTGTGCAAAGCGTCCCTCATATCGCAGATAAATCCCCGCGAGTCAATACGGACATTGGTCAACGGCCCCCGGCTGCGCAGCGCCAGGGTTGCCTCCGTGCGAAGCTCCGCGTGCCTTTTCAAGAGAGGTTCAAGCGGAAGGTTGGTGATGATGTCGCCGTTGTAAACGATAATGCGGCGCTCCTGCCCAATCAGATCCTCGATATTCTTGATGCCGCCCGCCGTATCCAGAAGCACCGGTTCGTGGCGGAAAATAATGGGAATGTCCTGCCAGCGGCTCTCCGGGAACGCTTCAAGGTATTTTTCCGGGCAGTGATGCGTGTTGATGATAAACCGCACCACGCCGGCGGAGCGCAAATGCTCCATTGCATAGGTGATGATCGGGCGGCCGCCGACCGGCAGCAGCGGCTTGGGCATATGGTCCGTAAGCGGCCGAAGCCTCGTTCCCAACCCTGCGCCCAGAAGGAAGGCGGTATCTATCGGTTTTGGCGTCATCTGCACCGTCCGCTTTTCGTTTTTGAAGAAAGCAAGCCGGGAAACTTGACAAAACGAAATTCCTCACGCAGGTCCTTTGGAACGATTGCTTCCCATGCTTTTCGGTAAGGCGTTGGCCATACTCTGTTTGCTTTTCACGGAGCCCTTGTCCACCAACTTTTTCATGATGACCCAGGTGGTCCAGCCGAACAGCAGCATCCCGATAAGGAACAGGGCGTAGGAAACTTTCCAGCTCACCCCCTGGGTCATCATGCTCCATTCGGACATGCCCCCGATGCTGGCAATCAGATTGAGGGGCAGAAAGACGATATTGATCAGGGTGAGGTTTTTCAACAAAACGTTCATGTTGTTGTTGACGATCGTGCCGCGAGCGTCCATCAAACCGCTGAGGACGGTGCTGAAGATTCTTGTCTGGCGGGTGGCCTGGGTGTTTTCCAGGATGATATCGTCGAGCACTTCAAGATGGCGCGCTTCGAAACCGTAACGTTCGCCGATCGTGCGCAGCCTTGCCAGAACCGCGGCATTGGTTTCCATGGCGTCCAGGTAATACACAAGATCTTCACTTAACGAAAACATCTGAAGGAGATGGCTGTTTTCCATGGAAACGGTAATTTTCTTTTCCAGCTCTTTGCTGATTTGCTTGATCACTTTCAGATGGCCGATAAAGTGGCGGACGGAGCGCAGTAAAAAGGCCAGCATGGCATCACGGCTGTCGCGGACGTTACGAAACTCCCGGTCCGTTAAAAAAACGTTGCCTTTTGTGTAAGCCAGGGCAACACAATCCTCGACCAGCGCCATACCGACTACGTTGACGCCCAGTTCGACTGATTCCGAGACGACGGCGGACTCGGGCGTTTTCCAGATGAGGAGCAAGCGCCCCTCGGCGATGTCCAATCGAGGGACCTCGTCTTCGTCAAAAATCGAGGCCAGATCGTAGTCGTCCAGACGAAATTTTTCCTGAAACTGCGCCCGCTCACGGGCATCGGGGGAATTGAGGACCCAAAAGCACCCTGAATTCTGGCCGGATGCAACGAACTGCTTATCGATGATATTATACCTCGTCAGCATCTTTTATCTCCTTCAGACTTTGAAACCGGTTTCCCCAAACGGTTGCGTCGCCGGGCTATGGGGTAACGCTTCGACGGTTGAAAATGATCCTACTACGTTTTGAGGAACATACAAAAGGAAAAAAAACAAGAAAATAGAACTTCGGTGCGTCACCGGCGGACGCATCCTTCCATCGGCGAACGGGCCGTTCCGAACAGGGCTGAATGTCCGATCCAAGTTCGGCCGGACATGGCTTGAACCGGGTATGTTCAGAAGGAATTTTATGATATAAGCTTTCAAACAAGCGGTGAAAAATAGGCACAGAGCCCTTTTTAGCGTAGTGTTCCCCCGACAGGCACAAAGGTCATAGGCGATGGGCGAGAGGAAACCGTTCGCAACGCATGGCTCATAGGAAAAAGCAACGAGCGGCGTGTGAAGTCGCAAAACGGGGAGGAGGGATGACGAACATTTTCAGGAGCTGCCGGGTCAGAGGGCAGGAGCCGGAAGCGGCTGGAAGGAAAGAGCCTCCGGTATTTCTCCGCTTTTTTTGTCTCTTTTTTTTCGCCTGCGCCTTTCTGCTGATGATTGGAACCGTACCGGCTTCGTCCCATGCCGACGAGGCGACGCCTCAACCGGTGCATAAAGAAAGTCCGTCCCCGAGTCCGGTCGTGAACAATCCGGGCATCTCCGCCGCTGATCCCGACATACAGGCCGCCGCGGAATCCGGGAAGAACCCCGGGGGGATCAGGTCGAAGCTGCTGAACATCAGCTTCCGGGGGCGCTTTTCAGGCCTGGATGTTCTCGGCGGCACCGCGACGGAAGAGTTTCAGGAGTTTGACGCGGCGGCGCAGTTCCGGCTGCCCTGGGGGTGGTATTCCCGATCCTGCTGGGGAGGCGGCCTGAGGCTGATGGCCAGCGGCGGCGTTTTGTACGGCGCAGGAGAAACCGCTCTGGCCGTTTCCCTGATACCCCTTTTGGCTTTCGGCAGCAAAGACGGAAGGTTTAGCCTGGATATGGGGGCGGGCCCGGCCCTGCTCAGCAGGCATCGCTTCGGTGAGCAGGACTACGGCGGATATTTCCAGTTTGCGCTGACCGCGGGCCTCAGCGTGCCGGTTTTCAGGGGATTCGGCGTCGGCTACCGGTTTCTGCACTATTCCGACGCGGCCTTATACGGACACGACACGACGGGAGCGGATTTTCACATGCTGGAGATCCACTACCGGTTTTAAGGAGACGGCGGCCTTTGGAGATGAAAAACCGGTGAGAGGGTGTTCCCTTGGAACCCGAAAGCATTGTTGACGGAAGATGAAGATTATGCGACATTCCGGCCGGCCCATTGAAACAGCGGAAAAAAAATCACACAGGATGTCTCTATGAAAAAACTGTCCATTGCTCTTTTGTTGGTCGTGCTGCTCCTTGGCGGACGTTCCGCCGAGGCCATGAACGGGCATGATCTGATCGAGGGAATGAATTCCTATTTAAAAGCGGAGCGGGATTACACCAAATCAGATTACCTGCTGGCGGGAAACTACATGGGATATGTTCAGGGCGTCGCGGAAGCCACGGTGACCGACTATTCTTTGCCCTCCGGCGTCACGCCCGACACGCTGTATAAGATCGTCGCCGATTACCTGCAAAAGAACCCGGAAAAAAGGGACAAACCGGCAGCGTTTTTGGTGCGCAGCGCCCTGCTCTCCGCTTACCCGAAATACCTGATCCGAAACCAATAGCGAAAAGGAGTGTTTCCGTGAAAAAATTATGGTTTGCAGGGGTTATGCTGCTGTTGTTTTCAGGATGTTCGCCGGTGCAAAAGATATCGCCGGAAGAACAGTTTAAAAAAAGCTTTCCTCAGCATTCCTACGAAACCATGACGCAAACCTCCGCAAGGGGCGTCTATGAAGTCTATAACGGAAGCCAGATTTATTATTACCTTCCGGACGGCGACATGATTTTCGTGGGCAGCATGATTTCCAAAGACGGGACCAATCTCACGCAGGAGAGCAACGGGAAAAAAATGACCTCCAAAATGGCGGGTCTGTCCCTGGCCAAAGCCTTGAAAATCGGCGAAGGGAAAACCCCTGTTGTGGAATTCATCGATCCGAACTGCCACTATTGCCGCCGGTCCCATGCGTTTTTTGCCGAACGCATGAAGGAGGTCACATTGTATGTCTTTTTCTATCCTTTGTCCCGGGATTCGGAAAACAAAATCCGGCATATTTTCTGCTCCTCCGACAAAGCAGGAGAATACGCAAAGGCGTTGTCGGGGAAGCTGGACGAAAAGGATCCGTTGAATCTTTGCGGTGATAAGGATGCCGAGGATTGGATCGCGGCGCACCGGGAGGCATCCGCGAAAATCGGTGTGCGCGCGACGCCTTTGTTTTATATCAAAGGGCAGGTCGTGTCCGGTTTTGACAGGCCGGTGATTGAAGCTTTGCTAAAAGAGTGAAAAGCGAAGGGGGATTGGACGATGAAAGCATTCGCAATTTTGACCGGGGGGATTTTTTTGTGTGCGGGGTCCGTCGGCGCGGTGTTTGCCCAGGATCCGGGCAAAGCGATTGTGGACAAGGCCTGTGCGGCGTGCCACGGCATCAAGAAGGTTGAAAGCGAGAAAAAGAGCGCTGCCGGGTGGGAAGCCACGCTGGAGAGGATGATCAAAAAAGGCGCGAAAGTCAAGCCGGAGGAAAGAGAAGCGGTTCTGAAATATCTGGCAACATTCAAATAAACATGCCGCAGGGAACGGTCGCGACCGTTCCCTGCATTTTATCTCACTTTCGCGCCGGTTTTGGGCTCGCGATCGAAGCCGATCAGCGTGAGCCCTTCCGGAGAATCCGTCGCCAGCAGCATGCCGCGCGATTCGACGCCCATCAATTTGGCGGGTTTCAGGTTGGCCACGATGACGATGGATTTGCCGACCAGTTCCTCCGGCTTGTAGTCCTTGCCGATGCCCGCCACGATCGTCCGCTCCTCGCCGATGTCGATTTTCAGTTTGACCAGCTTGTTGGATTTGGGGACCGCCTCCGCCGCGAGAATCTTCGCCGCGCGCAGATCCACTTTGGAAAAATCGTCGTAGTCGATTTCCGGCTTGAGTTCGAGGGCCGGTTTCTTGGGCGGGGGAGCTTCCTTTTCGGCGCTGACGCGCGGGAAGAGCGACTCGCCGCGGGAAAGAGCCGCGCCGGAAGGCAGGGGTGCGCCGTCGCGGATCACGCCCGGATCGCAGGCTTTTTGCGCATCCAGCCCGATCGTCTGCAGGATTTTTTGGGACGCCTGCGGCATGAACGGCGCAATCAAAATAGCGACGGCGCGCAGGGCTTCGAGCAGCCGGTACATGATGGCGGTAAGCTTTTCGCGGTTGGCCGGGTCTTTGGCCAGATTCCAGGGTTCGTTTTCCACGATGTATTTATTGGCGGCGCCGACGAGTTCCCAGACGGCCATGAGCGCCTTGTGCAGCGCCATGTCTTCAAAGCAGACTTCCACTTCCGCCGCGGTTTTTCGCGCCAGTTCCGGAAGCCTGCCCTCCAGCGCCGCGTCGGGCGGAGCAGGAATCTTTCCGTCGCAGTATTTGACGGCCATCGTGACGGAACGGCTCACCAGGTTGCCCAGGTCGTTGGCCAGGTCGGAGTTGAGTCTCGCGACAAACGCCTCCTCCGAGAAATTGGAGTCGAGGCCGAACACCATGTCGCGCAGCAGGAAATAGCGGAAGGCGTCCAGGCCGTACTTGTCTTTCAAATCCAGCGGCCGGACGACGTTGCCCAGGCTCTTGGACATTTTGCTCGAATCCACATTCCAGTAGCCGTGCACGTTGAGGTGCCGGTAGGGGTCGATGCCCGCGGCCTTGAGCATGGTCGGCCAGTAAATACCGTGCGGCTTCAGAATGTCCTTGGCGATGAGATGCTGGGCCTCGGGCCAGAATTTCTTGAAATTCGGTCCGTCCGGATAACCGACAGCCGTGACGTAGTTGATGAGCGCGTCAAACCAGACGTAGGTGACGTACTGGTCGTCGAACGGCAGGGTGATGCCCCATTCCAGGCGGGTCTTGGGCCGCGAGATGCAGAGGTCTTCCAGCGGCTCGCGCAGGAACGCCAGCACCTCGTTGCGATAGCGCTCCGGCCGGATGAAATCCGGATGTTCCTGAATATAGCCGATGAGCCAGTCCTGGTATCGGCTCATGCGGAAGAAATAGTTGCTTTCTTTGCGGTGCTCCGGTTCGGTCTGGTGATCCGGGCACAGGCCCGCCACCAGCTCTTTTTCCGTATAAAACCGTTCGCAGCCGACGCAGTAGAATCCTTCGTAGGAACCGAAGTAAATGTCGCCCGCGTCGTAAACTTTCCGCAGAATACGGCGGACGGTTTCGACGTGGTCGGCGTCGGTCGTCCGGATGAAGTAGTCGTTGGTGATGGCCAGTTCGGGCCAGAGGCTGCGGAACTGTGCGCTGATGCCATCCGCGTAAGCTTTTGGGGTGATGCCCGCCTTTTGCGCGGCCTCGGCGATTTTATCGCCGTGTTCGTCCGTTCCGGTGACAAAAAACGTATCCCGCCCGGCCATGCGGGCCCAGCGGGCCAGCACGTCGGCAACGATGGTCGTGTAGGCGTGCCCGATGTGCGGCGACGCGTTGACATAGTAAATCGGGGTGGTGATGTAAAAAGGTCTGGACATGGTTGTGTAGGGCTCCTTATTGCGCCTTCCGCTTCTTTTTCGGTTCCTGCGGAGCGCTGGTTCTGATCCGGGGCGATTCGTTTCCCCCCGGACCTTCGCGGACCGGCTCGATTTTGGCCGCTTCCCGGGCGATCTTCCGGGCGTCGGCGTATCCCTCGTGTTCAAAGGACAGGCAGCACATCAGTCTTCCGCACAATCCGGAAATCTTCTCCGGATTCAGCGACATGCTTTGTTCTTTGGCCATCTTGACGGTCACACGGTCCAGGTTCTGCAGAATGCCCGCGCAGCAGACCGTCCGGCCGCAGACCGCGATCCCCTTGACGATTCTCGCCTCCTGGCGCGCGCCGATCTGTTTGAGTTCAATTCGCGTTTTGAATCGGGAGACCAGGTCCTTGACCAGCTCCCGAAAATCCACCCGGCTGTCCGCCGTAAAATAGAAAATCATTTTGCTGCGATCGAAGAGGCATTCCACCGTGATCAATTTCATGGGAAGGCCCTTTTCGGCGATTTTGCCGATGCAGTATTTTTTGGCCTCTTCTTCCAGCCGTTCCAGTTCTTCGCGGACCCGCAAGTCGTCGGGGGTCACTTTGCGGATGATGTTTTTCAGATGGGGGGGGAGCTCGGAGGCGTCGCAGCGGCGGACGTCGGTGACGACCGTTCCCATCGCGACGCCGTTGTCGGTGTTGACCAGCACCTGATCGTTCTTGTGCAGGATCAGGTCGGCCGCCTCGAAATGGTAGATACGGCCTTCTTTTTTGAATTTTACGCCCAGAATATTGGTCTGCATGGAAGAAGCCCTGCTTTGCCTTTTTTTACCAGTGAAGCTTAAATGCCATTGCTTCCAATGTCAATGATTTGTTCGTGTTCATGTCCAGTGACTGCCGGGATTTTTCCACCACGGCGATGTTGTGCAGCAACTGCCCGCTTTCCAGGCGGCCGGCCAGCGACTCCACGGCGGGCAGATCGTCCGCGTTGATGACCATGGACGCCCTCCATGTTTCCTTGTACACCAGCGCGTCCCGGAAATACGAGTTGAGCAGCGACAGGCCCTGCTGAAGGCGCTTTTTGTCCTGGCCCAGGAAAGAAGCGAGGGCCAGCCGGCTCATCGGTTCGCCGATTCCGTCAGATCGGACGAGGCCGCTCAAGCCGGCGCGAAAGGCGATCATGTCCTCCGAGTCCATCTCCAGCGCCCGGCCGATCGAGCCGCCGGAGAGGGAGGCGAGCGCCGAGGCTTTGGCGGGCTCCATGCGTTTTTGCTCCGTCAAAAACCGCGCAACGGTTTCGGTTGCGAGCGGGTTGAAGCGCACGTGGCGGCACCGGGAAAGAATCGTTTGCGGGAGCCAGAAGGGACGGGCCGTCACCAGGATGAGGAGATTGTCGGCCGAAGGTTCCTCAAGGGTTTTCAAAAGAGCGTTGGCCGCGGCTTCGTTCATTTTGTCCGCGTCGTCGATGATGATGATGCGCTTTCGTCCTTCCAGCGGCCGGAAGGTCATCTGGTCCTGTATGCCGCGGACGGCTTCGATGCGGATAAACTGCGTCTGCGCTTCCAGCACGTGAAGGTCCGGATGGATGCCGCGCATCATTTTCCGGCAGGAGGCGCAGGCGTCGCAGGCATCCTGCCGGAGGCCGGCGTCTTCGCAATCGAGCGCGCGCGCAAATTCCAGGGCCAGCGCTTTTTTGCCGACGGCTGAAAGTCCGCTGAATAGATAGGAATGCCCGACCCGATTCCGGGACATGGCTTTCTGCAGCATGTTGATTTGCTGATGATGGCCGTATATGTTCGCAAAAGACATCGAAAAGCTACCGATGCGAAAAATTATCGCTGTTGGTTGATGAAATCCATCACGTGCCGGCGGACCTCGAGGGCGATTTCATCCTCGTTTTTTGACGCGTCGATGAATCGAAACCGTTCGGGCTCCGCCGCGGACAGGTTCAGGTAGGCCTGCCGCACCCGGTTGTGGAAGTCGAGCTTTTCGCGTTCGAAGCGGTCGGCGCAAGCCGGGTCTTTGCGCCTCGCGTCGCGCCGGCCGGCCCGTTCCAGCCCGGTTTCCACCGGCAGATCGAAAAGAAGCGTCAGCGCCGGCCTTACCTGCATCGAACAATAGTCATTGGCCGCTGCGACGAAAGCAGGATCCAGACCGCGGCCCGCCGCCTGGTAGGCAAAGGTCGCGTCGGAATACCGGTCGCACAGGACGATTTTCCCGCTTTGGAGCGCGGGCAGGATCACCTCCCGCACATGCTGGGCGCGGGCGGCCAGAAACAGCAGAAGCTCCGTTTCCGGACACAGGTCGGCATGTTCGCGATGAAAGAGAATATCGCCGATTTTACGGCCGATCGAAGTGCCTGTCGGCTCCTGGGTCAGCAGCACGGGGATCTTTTCTTCCGCCAGATGATCACCCAGGCGCTTGATCTGCGTGGATTTTCCGGAGCCTTCGACTCCTTCAAAAGTTATGAATGCTTTCATGAACGCTTCTCCCGGCGTCCTGGGGTCGGATAGAGGCCGGCCTGGCACAAAAGCCGCTTTTCATTTTGGTGATTGCCCCGAAGGGGCGGGCGACATTCAAAAAAAGCAGGGGAAAATCCGCCGGCCGGGACGGACATTCCCCCAGGATAGAGGGTGCGCGGATTTTACTTTTCTTCTCCGGGAACGATCGCTTCCACCGGACATTGATCGCAGCAGGCGCCGCAGTCCGTGCACAGCTTCGCGTCAATCACATACTTGTCTTCTCCTTCGGAGATCGCCCCCACCGGACATTCGTCTTCGCATGAACCGCAGGCAATGCATTCGTCTGTAATCACATAGGCCATATTTTTAAAAATCTCCTTTACGTCAAAAATTTTCGCGCTTACCGATGCCAGCCGGCGTCTAGACCGACACGACTTCCCTGACGGACGGCACTTGCTGCTTCAGGATCTTTTCGATGCCCATTTTCAACGTCATCTGAGACATCGGGCAGCCGTGGCAGGCTCCGGTCAGTTTGACCCTGACCACGCCTTCCGGTGAAACGTCAATCAATTCCACATCGCCGCCGTCGGCCTGGAGTCCGGGACGGACTTTTTCCAGCGCTTTTTGGACTTCTTCTTTCATGAAGCACCTCCCAGTGTCTGCGGTGTTCCGGGTTTGGGTCCGCCGTCAGTGCGGCATTTCATTGACCATGTCCTTGACGACGTTGCGGGCGACGTCGGGCAGGTCGGGCTTGATCAGCATGTAGCTTTCCCCCAGGTGATGGCCCGCTTTCCACATGATTTTTCCGGTGGCCGGGTCAATCAGCTTCAGACCGATGCTGACCTTGGCCAGTTTCTTGTCCTTCTCCACCGTGTAATTCCAGTAGTCCACGGCGACCAGCAAAAATCCGTCCGTCTTGGTGAGTTCGCCGATTCTTTTGCTCAGCACGGGATCGGAATAGTTCAGCGTTTGGAGTTTGGAGATGTAATCCACCGAGATTTTGCGCAGTTCTTCGTTGGACTGAATCTGTCGCTGCAGCGTGGGCGTGTCGATTACGTCCGTAAACCATTTCTTATCCATGAGCACGCCGGGCACAATCTGTTCGACGGCATTGCGCGCCTCTTCATAGGTTCCCACATCGGCCGGGAACACGGCAATCCGCTTGGGGTGATAATCTTTTGCCGCCGGGTCCAGCTGGGAATAGCGCAGTCCTCCGCAGCCGATGACGCTCAAAACAGCAACGACCAGAAGAAAGCGTGCGCACCCTTTTTTCATCATGATCCTTACCCCTTTCTTTTGTTTTGCAGACATCGACCCTACCGAAAAACAAGCCAGCCCAAAACAGCGAAA
Organism: Smithellaceae bacterium; assembly: GCA_035448625.1. Classification (GTDB taxonomy): domain Bacteria; phylum Desulfobacterota; class Syntrophia; order Syntrophales; family Smithellaceae; genus UBA8904. The sequence continues at coordinate 46,480 of DAOTJI010000008.1, forward strand.
CCGGCAATGATATAGCTGGTTTCCAAAAGCCCTTCAATGGCGGCCCCGGAAAACCCCGCCCTTCTATCACAAAGCCTAAAACAAATCCATACATATAATACGCATAAAATCAGGAAAAGGCCCGGCGTTGGGCTCCAGCCGGCGACCGGCGATACGATTAAAATGCCCAGTAATATCAAGAGCATAATTTTAAGAAGCATCTGTGTCTTTTCCTTTCCGATGATGACGGGGATCGTCTCCCGCCCCAGCAGTTTGTCGCTTTGCATGTCCATGACGTCCGACAGGGCAGACCGGGTAAATACCAGCACCAGCGTGAAAACGAAGGCGACCGCCGTTCCGGCGCTGAAATCCCCGCCGGCGCTCAGGGCGGGCAGAACCGCCGTGGCGATGCCCCACGCGAAGGCCGTAAAAAAGTTTTTGGAGCCGGGAATGTCTCTGAGCCGCTGAAAGCGCCGGTTGCCGGGCAGGAGTTTCATGTTGTAGAAACCGCCGGCCAGTGAAATGAAAAGCAGCAGTCCGAACGCGTACACGCTGCCCGCGAGCGACAGCAGGAGGGCGATAAACAAAGACGCAAAGGCCGCCAGGCGGAATATTTTCTCGTGCCGGAGATAGAACGGCTCGCGGAACGAGCCGATCAGGCCGGATTCTTTCGAAGTGACCAGGCGGTTGAGCACATGCATGGCGTAGACAAAAAAGGAAGCGACGGCGACGGATGTAACCGAGACGGGGAGGTTTTGCAGCAGCATGCCCGCAAGCGCGAGACAACCGGCGCCCAGGGCGGAGTAAAGATCCGTTTTCACCGTCCACAGCCAGAGCTTCAGGAGAAAGGCCGTTTTTTTGTTTGGGCCGCGTTTTTCTTCCGCCAGGTGATCCGTGATCTGGTCGATGATCCAGTTGGGGGTGGAGGCGCCGGCGGACACGCCGATGCTTTTGTAAGGGCCGAGATCGATGTTCTTCAGTTCTTTGACGGTTTCGATGTGGAAGGTCGGCGTGTTTTGTTTTCGGGCCAGATCGGCCAGGCGGCAGGTGTTCGCGCTGTTTTTGCCTCCGACGACGAACAGGGCGTCCATTTCCGATGCCAGGGAAATAATTTCTTTCTGCCGCTTCTCCGTGGAGGAGCAGATCGTGTTGAAAACGACGGCCTGTGGATTTTTTTCATGAATTTTCCGGATGATTTCCCGATAGTGGTCGCTGTCCTGCGTGGTCTGGGCCACGATGCAGACCTTGTCCAGCGCGGGTATCTTTTCCGCGTCTTCCAGCGTGGAGACAATGATGCCCCGGCCTTCGGTGTAGCCCCACAGGCCGTCTACCTCCGGATGTTCCCGGTCTCCGGCGATGATCACCGTGTAATCCAGCGCCGTGTGTTTTTTGATGATGCCCTGCACGTAGCCGACTTTCGGACAGGTGGCGTCAATAATTTTAACGCCGCTTTCCTTGATTTTCCGACGTTCACCGGGCGCGATGCCGTGTGCCCGAATGACCAGCAGAGCGTTTTGTCGATCGGGAATTTCATCGATGTGTTGGATGGCCGTAATGCCCCGGTTTTTTAAGAGTTCTATCGTTTGCGGATTGTGGATGAGGGGGCCGTAGGTGTAGATTTTTCTGCCGGTTTCATGCTGGGAAACGTCCAGAACCGTGTCCACCGCCCGGCGGACGCCCATGCAGAACCCTGCTGTTTTGGCCAGCTTAATTTCCATGCCCGTTGGTCTTCCGCGCCAGGATAAAAAACTCTCTGTTGCCCGCCGGCCCCAAAAGGGGCGACGGGCAGGTCCCTTCCACACGCAGGCCGAGGGATTGACAAAGCGAGGCAATTTCGCGAACTACCCGGTCCTGAACCTCCGCGTTTTCCACCACGCCGTTTTTGCCGACTTCCTCTCTTCGCGCCTCAAACTGAGGTTTGACGAGAGCGAGGATTCGGGCATCGTCTTCGATCAATCCGAGCAAGGCGGGAATCACCGTTTTGAGCGAGATGAAGGAAACGTCGATCACGGCCAGCGACGGCTTTTCATTCAGCCCGCTTCCGTTGAAATGGCGAATGTTCGTTCGTTCGATCACCGTGACGCGCGGGTCTTCCCGCAGCTTCCAGGCCAACTGGCCGTACGCGACATCCACGGCGAACACCTTTCTCGCGCCCGCCTGCAGAAGGCAGTCGGTGAAGCCGCCCGTGGACGCCCCGACATCCAGAACGGCCGTTCCTTCCACGGCAAGCGAAAAAAAATCCAGCGCCCCCTTCAACTTCAGTCCGCCGCGGCTGACATAAGGATTTTCGGAGCCCTTGATTTGCAGATCGGCATCCAGGGGCACGAGATCGGAGGCCCTGTCCACCGGAACGTCGTTTACCCGGACGGCACGCGCCAGAATCATGGCCCGCGCTTTTTGAACCGTGGGCGCGAATCCCCGGGAAAGCAGCAATTCATCCAGGCGAATCTTTTTTATGCGCATCCGATTGCTCGCTCGCGGACGTTTGTCCAGGAATCACGGCCGGTGGAACAGTCTCCCCGGCATTGCCGCGTCCCTTCGAACCGCGCGTCCTCGCGGGTTGCCCCTGTGCCGGCATGGGAATTTAGGGTTTTCCGGCCTGCGTCATTTCGATCAGGGACGGATCATAATCCTCCGGCTTCTCATAGCCCAAAAGATTCAAAAGCGTCGCCGCAATATTGGATAGGCCCTTCTCCTTCAGATCCGCCATCCGGTATTCCCCCGAATACTGGGGATCGAAGATGACGAACGGGACGGGATTCAGGGAATGAGCGGTCTTGACGGACTTGACGCCCTTTTTGTCGATGGTGAACATCTGATCCGCGTTGCCGTGGTCCGCCGTGATCACGGCGATGCCTTCCAGCTTCCGGATGACGGTGAGCAGTTTCCCCACGCACTGATCGACGGCTTCCACCGCGACAATGGCCGCTTCCGTCACGCCCGTGTGGCCGACCATGTCGCCGTTGGGATAGTTCATCCGGCCGAACCGGTAATCGCCGCTTTGAAGCAAGTCGATGACCGTTTGCGTGATTTCTTCGGCCTTCATCTTCGGCGCGCGGTCAAACTCAATCCGGTCGGAAGGAATTTCCACATATTTCTCGAGGGATTCGTCGATGCAACCGGAGCGGTTGCCGTTCCAGAAATACGTCACATGACCGTATTTCTGTGTTTCCGACACGGCGAAGGTTTTGACTTTTTGTGCGCAGAGGTACTCGCCGATGACGCGGTCGATGGCCGGAGGCTGCACCAGAAAATGAGGCGGAATGTGGGCATCGCCGTCATACTCCATCATGCCCGCGTAAAAGACATCCGGCAGGGGTCCCCGGTCGAATTCGGAAAAATCCTTTTCGGAAAAGGCCCGGGAGATTTCGATCGCGCGATCGCCCCGGAAGTTGAACAGGACGACGGCATCCCCGTTCCGGATTCTTCCGACGGGTTGTCCCGAGCCGTCGACCACCACAAACGCGGGCAGGTACTGGTCCGTCGCCTTCGGGTCTTCCGCGTAAAAAGTTTTGACCGCGTCGGAAGCGGAAGGAAAGGCTCTGCCCTTTCCCAGAACATGGGCTTCCCAGCCGCGCTTCACGATGTTCCAGTCGGAATTGTAGCGGTCCATGGTGGTCGTCATCCGGCCGCCGCCCGAGGCGATGGCGTAATCCAGGCCTTTTTCCGCCGAGATTTTTCTTAGTTTTTCCTCTGTTGGGCCCAGATAATTCAAGGCCGTTTTTTCGCCGACATCCCTGCCGTCCAGCAGGGTGTGCAGCCGGACTTTTTTGAAACCCAGCTCGGCGCACCGGTCGATCAGGATGTAAAGTTGATCGATGTGCGAATGGACGTTTCCGTCGGAAAGCAGACCGATAAAATGAACCGTGCCGCCGTTCTGGGCGCGACGGGCGATGCTGTCCCAGACTTCGGTCTGAAAGATCCGGCCGGTTTGGAGCGCGGTGTTGACCAGACGGGCGCCCTGGTCAAAAATCCGGCCCGCGCCCATCGCGTTGTGCCCGACTTCGCTGTTTCCCATATCGTCATCCGAGGGGAGTCCGACGGCCGTTCCGTGTGCTCTGAGCTGCGTGTAGAGCTTTGACCGGAACAATTCGTCAAGGTTGGGGGTGTCGGCCCGAAAAACGGCGTTGGTCTCATCGGCTTTGCCCAGGCCGATGCCGTCCATGATAATCAAAAGCAGGGGTCCTTTCCGGCCCGAAAAGGTTTTGAGTTTGTTCAGATGTAATGACATGAATCAGGCTCCTTTTGCGTTTATTCTTTTTTGCCGCGGCGTTTCCGCAGGCTTGTTTATAGATAAAAGCGGCCCTGTGGTCAAGACCGGCCGGCGCGCTGACGAAAAAGCGCTTCCCGGTTTACGGGAGCCGATAGATCGGGCTGTCCTTTCCGAAATGGATGATCAGCGGCGTCTGTTCATGGCCGATCTGTCTGGAGATTTGAGAAGTCATCTTCTGGGAATATTCCCCTAAACCCACGATGCTGACTTTGCCGTCTTTATATTTGTCCGCCTGCCGATTGTTGTTCAGTCCGTCCAGCAGGGTGAAGGTGAAAAG
>DAOTJI010000009.1:0-17108 GCA_035448625.1 Smithellaceae bacterium
TGATGACTTCTCTGGCGATGACCACACGCTGAATTTCCGAGGTGCCTTCGTAGATGGTCGTGGCGCGCGCGTCCCGGAAGAGGCGTTCGACTTTGTAGTCCTTCGTGTAGCCGTAGCCGCCGTGGGTCTGCAGCGCCATGTAGGCCGTTTGGTTGGCCGTCTCCGAGGCGAACAGTTTGGCCATGGAGGCTTCTTTCGTGAACTTCAGACCGCGGTCCTTGCGGTCGGCCGCGGCCAGCGTCAGCCAGGTCGCCGCTTCAATTCGGGTTGCGGCATCGGCGATCATGAATTGAATGGCCTGGAACGAATTGATGGTTTTTCCGAACTGGCGGCGCTGCTCGGTATAGGAAAGCGCTTCATCCAGGGCGGCCCTGGCAATGCCGACGGCCTGGGAGGCGATGCCGATTCTTCCGCTGTCCAGGGCGCGCATGGCCACCTTGAATCCTTCGCCGGGATTCCCCAGCAGGTTTTTCGCAGGAACTTCACAATCTTCAAAAACCAGTTCAACGGTGTTGGACGCCCTCAAGCCCAGTTTGTCCTCTTTGGTGCCGATTTTGAAACCCGGCATCCCTTTTTCTATAATAAAGGCCGAGAGGCCCTTGGTGCCTCTTTCCTGGCCCGTCCGGGCGATCAGGTTGATGACGTCGGCATACTGACCGTGCGTGATGAAGACCTTGGTGCCGTTGATGATGTACTTGTCTTTCCGGAGGACGGCGGTGGTCGTCATCGATCCCGGGTCGGAGCCGGCCCCCGGCTCCGTCAGGGCAAAGGCGCCGAGGAGCGATCCCTGGGCAAGGCCCACCAGCCATTTGTCTTTTTGTTCCGGGCTGCCGAATTTGAGCAGCGGCTCGGTGGAGAGGTTGGCGACCGACATGGTGACCGCGCTTGACGCACACGCATAGGCGATTTCCTGCAGGGCCAGGGAATAGGCCACCGTGCCCGCCCCGGAGCCGCCGAGTTCAGGCGGCACCATCATGCCCAACAGGCCCAGCTCCCCCATTTTTTTTACCGCGTCCATCGGGAAAGTCCCCTGACGCTCCCAGTTTGCCGCCATCGGTTCCAGCTCTTTTCTGGCAAAATCTCTGGCCATGAGCCGGATCATTTCCTGTTCGCTTGTGATTTCAAATGCCATGGTTGGGCCCTTCAGGGAATGTACAGAACAACGAGAAGTTCTGTTTTGTCGGAGGAAGGATTGCTCAGCGCGTGATGCAGCGCCGAATTGAAGTGAATGCATTCGCCCGGACTCAGAAGGCTGGTGTTTTTACCAACCGAAATGGAAAGTTTTCCTTTCAGGACATAGATGAACTCTTCTCCTTTATGGTGATATTCCACGCCTTCGTGGGCGGTGTCGGGTTCGATGGTGACCAGATACGCACCCAAATGCTTATCGGAGCCGGATTTGGTCAATTGCGTATAGGCGTAAGATCCGGCGCGCTTTCTCTGGCTCTTGACTCTTGAGGAGGCTTTCCGGTTTTCGTCTCCGTCCAGCTTGGCGACATCCACTTTCAGCGTGCGGCTCAACTGCAGAACGAGCGCCACCGGGGCGGTGGTTTCGTCCTTTTCAACCTTTTCCAAGAGGTCGGCCGGATAGCCGGTTTCGTGCGCGAGATCCCGAAGGCTCATCTTTTTGCTTTTGCGGTACGCCTGGATGCTCTGACCGAAGGACTTCTTGTGTTCTTTGACTTTTGCCATGGGCTTCATCCTGTAAAAAAGAGCGTCACTTGATCTTCTGCAGCATTTCCCCCATCATTTTGTGAACCAGGTTGATGGCTTTCAACGGACGGATCATCACCTTGAACTCTGTGATTTTTCCGTCTTCACCCCAGGTGATCATATCCACGCCGTTGATGGAGATGCCGTCAATGACCGTCAAAAATTCAAGCACGGCCTGGTTGCCCGATACGACTTCCCGCAGATAGCGGAAGGTGTCGTTGTTGAGGACGTGCAGGGCCGCCGTCAGATACAGTGTGGTGATCGGCTTTCCGGCCTGCGGTGTGTGGACCACGGGGGAATGAAAGACGACATTCTGGGCAAGAAGTTCGTCCAGGCCGGCGGCATCTCTTTCTTTGACCAGTTTGTGCCAGGTTGCCATGGTGTTTTCAATCATCGTGAAACCTCCTTCTTACTGGCCGGGAACGATGAGCTTGGAGGCTTCCTGCCGCTCCAGCTCCCTTGCCTCGGCGATCATGCCCCGGACCTCTTGTTCAATGGCGTCCGGCAGTTTGGCCGCTGCCTCATCCAGCGTTTTGGCGCCTTCAATCAGGCACTGAACCGGGATCGGTCCGTTGGGGGACATGAGTTGGGCCATCCCGGTGAAAAGAAGCTCCCGGCTTTCATCCGGCGAGCCGTCGATTTTGACCGGTGTGAGGCGCCGGATCGTGGCGTAGGACAGGTCCGTAAAAGCCTCTTCCCTGTATAGATTTTTGGCATTGATTTGAATGTTGGTGATTTTGGGTCCGTCTGTTTCGTTCATGGCTGTCTCCTTTTAAATGGGGGGTGATGATCATGCCCCGAAAAAATAAAAGGAAACTGTGGGCAAAACGGCCTCCTTTCTTTCGGATCATTGCCAGTTTTCCTACACCGAAACAGCACGGGGGTCAAGAAGGGATATGAGCAATGAGCCATGAGCGTCGAATCAAGAGTTGTGGGCGATAAGCGGCGGATGGCAAGAAAACCGTAGGAGGAGTCTTTAGGCCCGCTGTGGTGGATAGTGAAGAGCTCATGGCTCACAGCAAGAAGAAACAGGGTGGGTCGCTTGTGAGCTCGTGCCGCCTTCAGGTGTTTGGGTTATTAGGCCTGGCGAGATGGATGGAGCGCTGAGGAAGGTGAGGGAGAGGGTCCAGGGAAGGCATGTTGGAGATACCTATTCACTCCCCGAAACCCTCTCCCCCTTCGGTAGGATTAAAAAGGGGGATTTTAGCGGTTAGTGAAATTAACCGCATTGATTGTATTTGGTTCAGCCAATCATTATTTCTATAAAATGACTAGCATTCAGTATGCCAATTCTTAAATAAATTTATATTGTTGTTTTATATTGCTTTTTTTGATTTTTCTCTGGATTTTTGTATCAAAAAATGCTTTATGTGTGTCTCACTGAGACAAAATGAGGCATTTGTGAGACATTTGCATTTCTCTGTGAAGAGGTGAATGATGATGGAAGAGTCTAAGCTGAAAAAGCGTAAGCTGCTTCAGGACATCAATTTGATGGGAGTGGATTACTACGAGAAATTTTACCAGCAAACATTTCTGGAATGGAAAAAATTCGTTTCGGGCGACCGCGACATTGACCGGTCCATTATTCCGCAGCAGGTGTTTGATTCCTGGGTAAACTGCGCCGCGCTCGGCCTGGACCCGTTCGCTCATCCGGATAACGAAGTGTTGACCGGGGAGGCACTGGAGGACCTGCTGGCAACCCAACGGGAATTCATTGACGTCAGCCGTCCGTTCATGAAAAATCTGTACCGTTTTCTGGAGGGATCGGGATTCATGGTCAGTCTCCTCAACAGCAAAGGGTATGTTCTGGAGATTTTTGGGGATCCCGAGGAAGACCGGCTGGTACAGTCGGCCAAAGGCTACGTCGGGGCCTGCTGGGATTTGAAAAACACGGGCAACAATGCCGCGAGCGCCGCGGTTCTTTACAAAGAGCCCGTGCAGGTCTTCGGTGCGCAACATTACATCCGGATGTATCACGGCGCGACCGGATGCGGTTCGCCCATTTTCAGTTCGGAAGGACAGCTGCTGGGCTGCCTCGTGTTGTTCGGCCGCTATTATCGCGCCAATCCCCACACACTGGGCATGACCGTGGCGGCGGCCAATGCCGTTGAAAACGAACTGCGCATCCGCAAGGCTCTTTCCGAAACCCGCGTGGCCTACAGTTATCAGCAAACGGTGATCTCGTCCATTCAGGAGGCGCTCATCGCGGTGGATTCGGCGGGCTATGTGACGCTGATGAACGACAATGCCCGGAACCTGTTCGGCTTCCCGGAGGAGACCGACTTTGCAGGACGGAGGCTCCGCGATATTTTTAAACGGGAAAACGAGCAGTTCTTTGACCTGATTGAAAACCAGGAAACCGTCACGGACACGGAAGTCCGCATTTTTTTCAAGAACCTTTCGGGAGACTTCACACTGACGTGCAACCCGATTCTGTCGTCAGGAAAAAACGTCATCGGTAAAATCATCATTCTCAATGAAATTCAGCGGGCCAAGTCCATGGTGACCAGGATGATGGGAGCGACCGCCAATTTACGCTTTGAGGATATTCAGGGACAAAATCCCCGCTTTCTGATGACGGTGGAGCAGGCCAGAATGGTTTCCCGAAGCAGCTCCAATGTTCTGCTTCTGGGAAAGAGCGGAACAGGAAAGGACATTTTCGCCCAGGCCATTCACAACGACAGCGATCGCAAAAACGGGCCTTACGTCGCCATCAACTGCGGTGCCATTCCCCGGGATTTAATTGCCAGCGAACTGTTCGGCCATGAAGAGGGGGCATTCACGGGGTCGCGGCGCGGCGGGAACCAGGGCAAGTTCGAACTGGCCGACGGCGGCACGCTGTTCCTCGATGAAATCGCCGAAACCCCGCTGGAGCTGCAAACCGCGCTTCTGAGGGTTATTGAGGACAAATCCGTGCTCCGCATCGGCGGCACGCGCGTCCGGCCGGTGAACGTGCGCATTATATTTTCGACCAACAAGGACCTGCGTGAAGAAGTCCGCAAGGGAAATTTCCGCGAGGACCTCTACTATCGCGCCAACGTATTTTCCATCGAGATGATTCCGCTGAAGGACCGGCTCGACGACATTCCGCTCTTGGCGGACTGCTTCATCCGCCGCTATGCCGTCGCGATGAAAAAGAAAATCAGCCGCGTGGACGAAAGGGTGATTGAGACGTTTATGAACTACACCTGGCCGGGCAATGTGCGGGAACTGCAGAACACCATCGAACGAATGGTAAATTTTCTCCAGACGCCGGTGCTGACCGCCGATCTCATTCCGGACCATATCCGTCGTCCGGGCAGTTCGGATGAATTTTACGCGGATGTCGAAACGCGCCCGCAAGTCGATCGGGCAATGCTGGTGCGGCTGCTGAATTCCAAGATGCCCAAAAACCGCATCGCCCAAAGAATGAACATCTCCCGCGCGACCCTTTACCGGAAGATGAAGCAGTTCAATTTGCCCTAGCAGGCCAGGACACCTCGCCCAGGGCCATGCGGCACAGATCGGTGATGAATATTTTCGGCAAGCCGGCTTTCGCGGTCGGGCCGCCGAGCACGAGATCGCACATGGGACAGATGGTGACCAGGGCCTCGGCCTGATGGTCCATGGCATCCCGAAGGTTGTCGTTTTGAATTTTCGCCGCCAGCTCCCGGTTGACGGCCATCGCCGGTCCGCCGCAGCACAGGGCGTCCGCGCCTTCATATTTTCTTGATACGCGCTTCACGCCGATGAGATCGAAGATTTCGTCAAGCCACGCATCCTGATGGGGAATCCATCGGACGGCGCAATTGGGCTGGTAGGCGATTTTCCGGTTCAGCGGCTTGATGTCGCCCGCGTTGTTTTTCAGGTAGTCCCGCAGGTACTCGAACAGGTGCAGATACCGGTAGGGGACTTCAATGCCCAGCTCCTTCGCCTTGACGTGGGCCAGAACATATCCTTCGTTGTGAAGGTAAACAATGTCTTTGCCCAGCGCGGCCAGACCGTCGATCACCTTTTGAGCGTATCGTCCGGCAAGGCTCGCCCCGCCCATGTGGCACAGGCCGACCAGGGATGCGAACCTTACTCCGCGCACGACGGTCATGCCTTTGAAGATCCGGCTTTCCAGCGTGCCTTCCGGGAATTGTTTGATGCCGAAGGAATCCAGGGACAAAACGGGCTTGTCGGCTTCTCCCTGGAGGATCCGGTCCGGTCCGCCGTCTTCAAACCCTTTGATGACGGCATCCGTAAAAGGCTTGAAGCCCGCGATAATCGGACTGGCCCCGGTCTTTTCCTGCATGCGGTAGATCAGATCGGCCGGATCGGCGCCGGTCGGGCAGGTTTGAACACAGGCATTGCAGGTAATGCACAGGCTCAGAATGTCCGCCGATTTCCCTTCGATGAGCCGCCGGATTTCATCCGAGGCTCTTTCCCTGCTGTAATCGACGTAACGGCATTTGACCAGACAATCGCCGCACAAATCGCATTTTGAAACATCCCACATGGCTCGCCTCCGTCAGACGGGGTTTCTCAATGTAACTTCGAACAAAGTATACGTCCCGTGCGCATTGACCGTTTCTACAGGGCCTCTACGCGGCAGGGCACAAATCGATGCATCGGCGTGCCGAACTGGTCACGATGCGTGTTCTTGGTCAGGCGGTTCACGTTGGCGCCGTATTTCACTCCATTGTAAATCATCCCGAATCCATGGGGAATGACCACATGGCCTTTGTATGCGGTGTCCGTGATTTCCAGTTCGATCTCTTCCGTGCCGGCCTCCGTGATGACGCGCACCTGCTCTTTGTCTTTCAGATTCAAGGCAGCCGCATCCTCCGGATGCATGGCCAGCGTGCAGGCACGCTTGCCTTCGTTCCAGGCGGGATCGCGCATGAGCGTATTGGCGTTCTTGTCGATGTGACGACCCGCCATGAGGATGAGCGGGAAATCGGCCGGCAGCTTGAGCGCCGCCTCTTCCCGCGCCGCCTCGACGGTGTTGAGTTCATCGAGCAGCTCCGGAATGAAGAGATTGATTTTGCCGTCTTCGGTTTTGATTTCGGCAAAGTTGTTTTCCGGATCGATTTTTCCCACCCAGATGCCTTCAGGATGGTCGAGAATCTGCCCAAAGAGTTCTTCGCCTAACCCCGGACCGGATTTGAACCCCGCGCGAACGGCATTTTTATACAGCGCTTTGGGGGCGGCCTGCAGCATGCCCCAAAGCGCCGCCAGGTGAACGGAGCCCAGGGCTTTGCCGAGCGTCTTTCCCAGAATGAATGGCATGGCTTTCAGCGCTTTCGGTTCCGTCATCGCATATTCCATCAGTGCCTTGCCGAAGGTTGCGCGGTCTGCAAAGGCCGCTTGATAAAGGCTTTCGGGAATCGGAGGGATCAGTCCCAGTTTGTCGGCAAGTCTTAAGTGGACTTCGCCCAGTTCCAGCGGCTCTCCCTCCGGTTCGATGATGGGACGGCGCATCTGGAAAAATATTCCGGGATAGGTCATCGGGAAAAACGTGCCGTCCCAGGATTCGTAGCCGGTGCGGGAAGGAAGGACGTAATGGGAAAGGACGGCGGTTTCCGTCATGGCGATTTCCCCGGTCACCAGAAGATCCAGGCGTTGAAACGCCTTTTCATACGCCGTCGTGTCCGCATACGAGCGCAGCGGGTTGGATTGTGTGACGATCACGGCTCTCAACCGTTCGGGATGGTCCGACAGAATTTCTTCCGGCATGACATTGGGCGGAAAGGAACCGCAGACCGGAAAGGAATGGGTGGCGACCGTTCGCCAGACTTTGGGATCTCTTTCATCCGTATGCGGCCCGATGGGCATCATGTGGCCGTTGATCACGTTGCCCCCCGGAGAACAGAGCCTGCCGCAGATGGCCTGAAGAATCACAATCAGGTAGGAGTTCAGACCGCTGTGGCGTCCCATGAAAAGGCCCAGATCGTAGCGCAGCGATGATTTGCGCGTGGCGTAAAGGCGGGTGACTTCGCGGACCTGATCGAAATCCAGGCCGCAGGTTTTCACGGCGGCGCGGGCGTCAAAGTGTTCAAAACAGGATTTTACCGAATCGAAGCCGGATGTGCGGTTGGCCAGGTAATCCCTGTTTACCCAGCCTTCTTTCAGAATCATTGAAATCATTGCTTTGAGCAGCAGGGCATCCGTGCCGGGGCGGATGGGCAGATGAACGTCGGCGAGCTTTGCCGTTTCGGTTTTACGCGGATCGACCACAATCAGCATTTTTTCCTTGTCTCTGGAAAGGCGCTGGAGCTGACGGGGGGCCTGCGGAATCTGATGGCTCTGCATGCCGTTCCAACCGAAGACCAGAAGGAGGTCCGTGTGGTTCACATCCGGCTGATCATGAAGGTACTGCTTTCCGTGCGTTCGCCCGCAGACCCAGAAGGCGCCTGAAAATTCCTGCGCCAGCGCGCTGTACTGATACTGAGAGCCCAGGCTTCGCATCAGGCGCACGCCGAAAGCCGCTTCGAAATGACAGCCCTGTCCGCCGCCGCCCATGTAGGCGAACGAGCGGGGGCCGTATTGGTCGATGATGCCTCTGAGCTTCGCTGCGATTTCATCAATGGCCTGGTCCCAGGAAATCCGCTCGAATTGGTCCCCGACTTTTTTGAGCGGATATTTCAGGCGGTCGGCGTTGTGCTGGTGATAGGCGACATTCAGTCCCTTGCGGCAGATATACCCTTCGCTTTTGGCGTTGGATTTGTCGCCTCTGACTTTGACGATGCGGTTATTTTCCACCTCGATTTCCAAACCGCAGTTCTGCGCGCAGAGGACGCAACCGGTTTTGTGAATCGTTCCCATGGCATCTCCTTTTACGGCCCGTCGGCCAATCGTTTCATACCCCTTGTAATGAAAATTCACCGTTTGTCAATCGCTGTTTTCACCGCAATGAAACCGAATGTCCCTGATCCTGATGTGTCCGATGACGCTCCCCATGGGCAGAAGGGAAAGCCAGTCGGGGCCCTCCACCAGTTTGATATGGGTCGCGTCCACGGGAACCTGATTGAACGTCGGGTCCACGGTAAGCCAGTCGTCCACAAAGCTTTCCGCCCAGGCGTGATACAAAAATCCCATGCCTTCCATATAGACGATGCCGCCGATCAGGCGAGTGGGGATTCCCAGCGCCCTGGCCATGGCCGTGTAAAGCAGCGCGTGGGCCTGACATTCGCCCTTTCGGGTGTGAAGGACCTCCAGCGCCGAAAAAGAATCCACCGGTTCATCCCGGATTTCCTTCGCCACCCAGGAGGTTAACCGTTCGATCTTTTCACGGGGTGTCCGGGCGCCCTCGGCCGCTTTGCGGGCCGCCTTGAGAATTTCCGGATGATCGCTTTCGATGGGATGCGAGGGGGCGAGGAAGAGATAGCGGTCCTTTACACTCAGCATGGGTCGGGGTTCGTCCGGAATGCCGGGGGCCGTTTTGTGGATGCGGTAGAGCCAAACCGTCTTTCCGTCTCGCTCTTGCGGGGAAACATGCTGGCGGGTACTTTGCAGAGGAGACAGGGTGTTTCCCGGCATTTCGACGGCTGCTTCCAGAACATCAGTTTTTCGGGGGCAGGTGACGGGCGGGTCCGTTCGGATGAGGCTGAAGTCGAAAATCAAATCTTTTTTGCTCATGCTTGCTTCGGCCAGAAAGCTCTTCGCGCCCTTTTCGCTTTCTTTGAATGTGATCAGCACGCCTCCCATGCCGCGCTCGAAGACCGTTTCTCCTTGAGCATTGATCCAGCTTTCCGCGACGTGCCCCGACATTCGCGTTTCCAGTTTGAAGGAGGGTTCAATTCCGAGCCGACGGCTTTCTTCAAAGGCAATGACCGACTGGAGTACCTCTACGATGGACTGCGTCTGCGGATCATAGACCCGATAGGCATAATCGGCGCCGATCTTCATTCCCTGAAGAACGGGATAAAGGTTGATGCCGCTCGACGGGTACAGTGGAGAAGAAACCTTTGTCTCCGAGGTCTTGACTTCATTCCCCGATCGTTGAACAACTGAAAGAAGACCGTGGCGGACGCCGCCTTCGAGGGTCAGGGTTTTGTCGTCCATCGTCTGTTCGTATCGGAAGGAGATCAATGAAAGATCAGGGGCTACCCGGTCCTCACCGCTGATGCGGATGGTTTTGCCCATCCCGAGAAAACGAATGCGCAGGCTGGCCTCGGAAAACAGGGTATAGGCCTGCCCGTCGGCTTCCGGCGCTATTTTTAAGCGGGCAAACCCCACTTTTTCACCGTTGAAAACAAAACCGTGCCAAAGCTCGCGGCCGGACAGCTCCGGCAGATCCCTGCGCAAAAAGGTCTCTCCGGATACGGGTGAAAAATATTGCGGAGTGCAGGACGTGAAGAGCGTCAGGAACAGGACGGCTGCCGGCAAAAACAGCAGCCGGCGCGCAAAATGCCCGGGAAAGGGACGCGGAGTACGACGGCATTTTCCGAAAGTTGTTTTTGGAAAAAGCTTAAATATCATCGTGTGCCTTCAGCATTCAAGGATCATATCGTCACAGGCGGCAAAGGCGGCGGGGAATTCCTTCCGGGCCGCGCTCTGCGCCTCTTTTCTTTCCGGAAGGCTCCGGTAGATGCGGGCGTCAAAGTGGGTGAGCGCCAGGCGCAGGGCCCCGGCTTCCCGGGCGATCCGGCCGGCCGTTTCGGGATTAAGATGTGGCCAGCTTTCCGACGACTGCCCCTCTTTGTAGGCGCATTCCGTGATCAGCAGATCCGCTCCGCGCGCCAGGGTCACGGCGTTTTCACAGTAACCCGTATCCGGGCAGTAGGCGACGATTTTCGCGCCGATCTCCACTCGATACCCGAGCGTCAGTCCCGAATGGAGGAGCGGCAGGGCCTGAACGGAAAAGGGCAGGGATGCCGCTTCGCCGGGCAGTTCAAGCACGCGCACAGGATAGGGCAGGCCGTCCAGCGGGACAGTGAACGGAGCATTCACGAACGTTTGAAGAGCGGCCCGGCCGCCGGCGGGACAGCAGAGGGTCAATCCCCCGGCAAGAGAGAATTTGGTCAGGGTGTGAAGGCCGGCGATGTGGTCCAGATGAAAGTGGCTGAGAAAAAGGAATACGGGCCTCGCTTCGCCGGGCTTCAGAAAACGATCCAGTTTGGCGAGGCCGTAGCCCGCATCCAGAACAAGGACGGCCTCGGGAGCCATGATCAGCGTGCAGATGGTATTCCCCGTATCCGTGTCATACCAGCCGTTGGTTCCTAAAAAGACAACATTCATCACGGGCGTTTACCGGCCTTACAGCAGGATTTCAATGTCCGAAATCGGGTACGCCATGCAGGGATGAATATATCCGAAGGCCCGGTCCGACTTCCTCAGCTTGACGCCGTTGGGTTGGTACACCTTTCCGGAAAGCAGTTTTGTCCGGCAGAGGCTGCATTCACCGGAACGGCACAGGGCGGGAATCACCACCCCCGCTTTTTCCAGGGAGATCATGAGAGGTTCCGCCGCCGCCGCGCGGATCGATTTATTTCCTTTAACGGCAACCTGGAAAATATCTCCGGCTTTCACGCTTGCCGGCCAGCCGGGGTAGGATGCGATGTGCTTCGGAGCGCCCATGACTTCAACCCTTGTTTTTCTCGCGGGGATCGACAGCTTTTCGAGTTCGGGCAGGCAGAATTGATACATGGCTTCCGGCCCGCAGACGAAGAACGTCCAGTCCTTTCCTTCCAGTCTTTTTCCGATCAGGTCCGCGTCGATGAACCCCCGGCATCCGCTGAAGGAAGGATCCGGTTCGGACACGACCAGGTCCCAGGTGAAGTTTTTGTGGGCTTCGGCAATCCGCTCGATTTCCTGCCGGTAAATCACATCCTCCTCCAGGCGGCTGCCGTAAAACAGATGCAGTCTGCGGTCCAGATTGCGGTCCGCCATCTCGCGGATCATGCTCATGAACGGCGTGATGCCGCTGCCGCCCGCGATGAACGCCAGCCGGTCCCCATGGAACAACGGATTGTAGTGGAAATTTCCCGAGGGCGATGAGGCTTGCAGACGGTCACCGGGTTTCAGTTCATCCAGAAGAACATTGGAAACAAATCCGTCTTCCACCCGCCGGACCGTGATTTCGTAATAGCCGGTCTGCGTGGGGGGGGACGCAATGCTGTAAGGCCTGCTGGTCCTGATGCCGCCTGCCTCCACAAAAAGATTGATGTACTGGCCCGACTGAAACGGCGGAAGAGGGCCGCTGCCGCTCACCAGTTTGAAGGATTTCGCGCTCGCGGTTTGCTCCATGATTTCCGACACGGTCAGGTCAAGCTTTTGCGGGTGAAGAGAATCGATGATCTTTTGAACCTCTCCTTTTCTGGCGTCATAGTCAAATCCGTACTTCTCGAGAATCGCATTATCCCGGATGATTTCATCGTATCCGGCTACTTTTTGCATGATTTCTTTTCTGGCCATCGTTCCCCCCTTTACTGCTTGTTCAGAAGTCGTGAGATCTGCCGGGCCGAGGAAGCGCCCGACTGAAGCGTCGGCTGAAATCCGCCTGATCCGTTCCATGCGCCCGTGAAATACAACCCCTCGATCGCCGATTTGGAATCGACAAAAAGGCTTGTCTCCCGGGTAAAATGCTCCGATCCGTAGATCGAACCGCCCGGATGTCCGAGATAGCGCATATGCGTCAGCGGCGTTGCCGGTTCTGCCTCCTCCAGATGCTTCCGGAGGTCGGGGAAAGCTTTCTCGGCAAGGTTGAGCAATTTTTCAGCGAAGCGGTACTTCGTGTCGTAGTATTTCGACGGGGGCACGCTCATCCAGGGCTGCGCGTACTGGAGCGTGACCAGAGAAGCCTGGCAGGCGCCCCGGGGTGAAAAGTCAGGATCGTCCACGTCATAGCAGGTCATCAGAGAGTACTCCGCCCCGTCCAGCGTTTTCATTTTGCTGTGGGCGTAATCGGCATCCGTGGAGGTGCAGATGAAGTTGGTGGCCTTGTCGATTCCCAGCTCCGACGGTTCGCAGTCGAAGCCCATGTACAGGGTGAAGGCCGACAGTCCGACCGTGCGGGCGTTGAGCTTTTTCAGCTCGTCCGCCGGGCAGTTTTCCGCCCCGACCATGTCGATGAGCGTGGGAATTGGGCCGGCATTGGACACTACGAATTTTGTCGTAATCTCTTCTCCATCCTCCGTCACGACGGCTGCAACTTTTCCGTTGCGGACCCGGATCTTTGAGGCGGCGCAGTTGAATCGCGCATCCCCGCCGTAGCGGAGAAAAGCGTCGCACAGCGCATTGGACATGGCCTGCGATCCGCCTTTCAAGTGCCAGGGTTTGAATTCGATATACGCCCAGATCATCATGGCCAGCTCCATAAAACTCAGCCGGCTGGGCGGCTGCCCCGCGTAGCTCCAGTAGATGGTCACCACGGCCTGCAACAGACGGTCCTTGAGGTATTCGTCCAGAATGCCCTGCGAGTTTTTTAGCGCCAGTTTGAAGAAGAGAGGGTATTTTTCGGGACCGGCTTCCGGGTCGTGGATGAACAGAACATTCACCAGTTCGTTACAGAAAGCGTAGAGAAGGTCAAAAAACTTTTGAATTCCCTCTTTTTCGGCCGGGAACTTTTCCGTAAGCGCTTCAATGACCGCCGCCCGGTCGGCTTTCAGATTGATGTCCAGTTGTCCGGGGACGACCACGCGGTAAAGATTTTTCTGCTGGATAAACTCGATTTTGTCCATCACGCCCAGATCGTTGAGCAGTCCTCTCAGCGGCCCGGGAAATTCAGGCAACCCCATTCCGCTCAACTGATGGAGCGCGACTTCGAACTCAAATCGGCCTCTCACAAAACTTGTCGCGCATCCGCCGGGAACATTGTGTCTTTCGAGCAGCAGGGTTTTGTGTCCTTTCTGGGCAAGCCCGGCTGCGGCCGTCAGTCCGCCGTTGCCGGCGCCGATCACTACGACGTCATAATCCGACATAAGCCTTCTCCTCTCCGGAACTAAAGATATTCCGGCCGAACTCCCGGCCGGCCTTCAGACAAAGTGATCTTTCATATGTTCAGGAAACCGGTTTTATTCCGCGCCCGAGTATAGTGAAACCCTTCGGGTCTGTCAAAGAAAATCCGGCGCTCCTCCTTGTTCCCGTCAGCGCCGGTCCTGTTCGGCTTTCCCCGTTCTTTACCGGCCGGGGTCGGCGGGATACCTGGACTTCAGGTGGCGGATGTCCGGAATCCCGCTGCGTCCCCCCATTTTTTCGCTGACGCGCGCGGCCGCCCAAGCGCCCAGGTCGAGGCATTTTTCAGCGCTCCATCCATGAAGGATTCCGTAGATCAATCCCGCGTGAAAAACGTCGCCGCAGCCCGTCGTGTCGATCGCTTTGGCCGGATAAGCTTCTTTTTCAATGAAGCGTCCGTCAACCAGCGCCACATATCCTCTCTTGCCCAGCGTGACGCCCGGCAGGCGAACCCCCATGGCGGCAAGCTTCCGGCAGGTTTCAGCGGGCGTTTCGGCAAAGGCATTGGAGAATACTTCCGATGTGACAAAGCAGTCGCTCAGTTTGGCCATTTCCAGCATCCCGTCACGCAAGGTTCCCGCATCAACGATCACGGGAATGCCCGACTCTTTTGCCTTGCGGCAGGCGAAAAGCGAGGCTTCGGCAAACAGCCCGTCGGTATGCAGCGCCCGGCTTTTCAGAAGGATATCGATATTGATTTCTTCCGGTCGAAGCGGTTCTCCCGTGGGCATCTGATAGAAGATGGTCCGCCGGGCAAGCGCCGGTTCGCTGGCGATAAACGCGAATTGAGACTGGTGCCGCTTGCGGATTTGCAGGCCCGTCGTGTCGATGCCCTCGGCGTCCAGCAGCGCCTTGATTTGCTCTCCGAAACCGTCGTCGCCCAGCACGCCGGCGATGTGGCAGCGGGCGCCCCAGCGCTTCAGCGCGACCAGCGCAGTGGCGGCGGGCCCGCCGCCCTGGAGAATCAGGCTGGTAAATTCACATTTCACGTCCGGAGGGGGATAAACGGGGACCAGGCCAAGATGATCCAGCGAGCACTGGCCGATGCCGAACACAAGGGGAGCTTTCTTCATGACGATGTCCTTTTTTCTGTGTTCAATACCATGCAGCATCGGAAATGTGAAAATAAAAAAATTCATGAAGGTCCTTGCCGACCGAAAAGAGAATTCAAGACGATATGGCGCAACTCGTCGAGCGGATGCTTGCTCCATACAGGCAACCGGCTGAAGCCAAAAACGGCCATGAGCAAAAAACCCTGAACCATCGCCGGATTGACGCGAACGTCCGTCAGATGGACAAACCGGTTTATGCACGCTACGGCCTCACGAATGAAGAAATCGCCGTTGCGGAGGGAACAAAACGGAGCAAGGGGTTGCAACCCCTCGCTCTTGACAAGCGCGTAAAGGACTGGTAGGCAGAAAACAAACTCGGGGTGGCAGAGCATAATCTCTGTCTGAGATGATACCCGTTGAACCTGATCTGGGTAATGCCGGCGTAGGGAGAATAAGATTGCATTGAAAAACCCTTTCTCCCGCAATGGCGAAGGGGTTTTTTGTTGAAATGCGAATAAGGAGACGAGTATGACATTAGCGGCGGCGGACATTTATCAATCCGTTGAAGAGATTCGGGCCAAAAGCCCGCTTGTTCACAACATCACGAATTACGTGGTAATGAACAATACGGCCAACGCGCTTTTGGCCATCGGCGCATCGCCGGTCATGATCCATGCCGAGGAAGAAGTGGAAGACATGGCGGCGATGGCGTCCGCGCTGGTGATCAACATCGGGACGCTGAGCGCTCCCTGGGTCCGTGGCATGTTCAAGGCGTTTGCCGCCGCCGCTTCCAAAGGGGTTCCCGTGGTGATCGATCCGGTCGGCGCCGGGGCGACGCCGTACAGAACCGGCACGGTTCGCGAGCTGATCCGCGCCGGCCGTCCGTCCATTATCCGGGGCAACGCCTCCGAAATCATGGCGCTCGCGGACGACCGTTTAAAAACGAAGGGGGTAGACAGCACCGCAGCCTCCGACGAGGCGCTGTTCGCCGCGCGGAGCATCGCCTCCGCCTCCCGGTGTGCGGTGTGCGTCAGCGGCGCCGTGGACTATATCACCGCGGGAGAACGCGTGATTAAGGTGGCCAACGGCCATCCGATGATGCCGAAAGTCACGGGTCTGGGCTGCACGGCCAGCGCGCTTTGCGGAGCTTTTGCATCGGTGGAGAAGGATCCGCCGGCGGCGGCGGCCAAAGCGATGGCGGTCATGGGAATTGCCGGAGAGATCGCCGCCGAAAAATCCCCTGGACCCGGCTCGCTCCAAATGCATTTCATCGACGCGCTTTATCGCCTGACGAAAGAAGACATTGCGAGCCGTCTGAAAGTGGAGGGATAGATATGCGCGGCATTTATCTGGTGACGGACCGCGCGTTGTGTCGCGGCGGAACGCTTCTGGAGGTGGTGGCACAGGCGGTCAAAGGCGGCACGGCCTGTGTTCAGTTGCGTGAAAAAGATCTGTCGACCCGCGCTTTCGTGGAAGAAGCTCTTGCCGTGAAGGACATCCTTGCGCCTTACCAAATTCCCTTGATCATCAATGACCGGATCGACGTGGCGCTGGCGGCAGGCGCGGACGGAATTCACATCGGACAGGAGGACATGCCGTATACAACAGCCCGTCGGCTGATGGGGCCGAAAGCGATCATCGGTCTGTCCGTGGAAACTTGGGCGGATGTCGAGGCCAGCTGCGGCCTGGATGTGGACTACCTTGGAATTAGCCCCGTCTTTGCCACGCCGACCAAAACCGACACCAAAGAACCGTGGGGGCTCGAAGGGCTCACAAAAATCAGGGCGTTCAGCCGTCATTCGCTGGTGGCCATCGGGGGAATCAGCGAGGCCAATGCCCGGGAAGTAACCGAAGCCGGCGCGGATTGCCTCGCCGTTGTTTCGGCCATCTGCTCTGCCGAGGATCCGGCGGCGACAACCGCGAGACTGAAAGATATATTTGACGAGGCGCTGCGCCGCCGGGAAAATCGGAATTAAAATTTTCTTGACAAGCCCGAAGCGCTCGTTTATATGGCACCCAACGAAGAGGACGGTTTTTTTCAATGAACAGACAGATCGACGTAAACAGCAATGTTTTTGGTTACTGGTTTTATTACGGTGCGTCGGTCTGCCTGTCGCTGGGGAGGGCTTGGTAAGGTAACAAAACCAAAACAGCCATGGGTGGATCGAATGAAAGCCGCCCATGGCTTTTCTGTTTTTAAGGCCATGGCGGTGAAAAGTCATGGCCTTTTTTTATCATGGGGGGATGTATGATTATTGTCATGAAGAGCCGCGCAACGGAGAAACAGATCGAGAATGTGATCGCCTGGATTGAGTCGGTCGGCTACAGGGCCCATCCGTCCAGCGGTGTGGAACGGACCATTATCGGGGCGATTGGGGACCAGCGGGACAAAGCCATGCTGAAATATGTGGAATCTCTGCCGGG
>DAOTJI010000009.1:17208-50878 GCA_035448625.1 Smithellaceae bacterium
CGCACCTCTCCCTACAGTTTCCAGGGTATGGAGGAGGAAGGATTGAAAGTTCTGGAGTCTGTGAGCGGAAAAACCGGTCTGCCGACGGTGACGGAAGTGGTCAATCCGGCGGATGTGGATCTGGTGGAATCCTATGCGGATATGCTGCAAATCGGCGCGCGCAATGTTCAGAATTTCGCACTGCTCAAGAAAGTCGGCCGGGCGCAAAAACCGGTGCTCCTGAAGAGGGGCATGATGACGACCATCGAGGAGCTGCTCATGTCCGCGGAGTATATCCTCTCTTCCGGCAATCCCAATGTGGTCCTCTGCGAGCGGGGCATCCGCACGTTCGAAACGTCCACGCGCAACACCCTGGACATCAGTGCCGTGCCGGTACTCAAAAGCCTGACGCATCTGCCGGTGGTGATCGATCCCAGCCACGCGGCCGGCAACTGGAAATACGTGATTCCCCTTTCGCGCGCGGCGCTGGCGGTGGGCGCGGACGGCATCATCGTGGAAGTGCACCCCGAACCGGAGAAAGCGGTTTCCGACGGGGCGCAGTCGCTCAAACCGGAAAAATTCTATCAGTTAATGGACGACGTGCGGGCCCTTGAGAAAGCCATGCGCGGCTGATGCCCTGGAGTGGATATGAAAACGCTGAAAGTTCATCTGGATAAAAAAGCCCGGTCGTCCCATGAAATTCACATCGGACGGAATATTCCGGACCGGATGGTTCTGCTGCTTGCGAAAAACCACAAGGCCTCGCGCTACGGAATCGTGACGGATACGAACGTGAATCGTCTCTATGGAAAAACGCTGCTTACGGCCATGTCCGGCGCGGGTTTGAACGCATTTCTTCTGGAAATTCCAGCGGGAGAGTCTTCCAAGACGATGACGACCGCAATGAATCTCGCCGGACGGCTGCTGGAAGCGGGCGCCGATCGGGGTACGCTGCTGATCGCGCTGGGCGGCGGTGTAGTGGGCGATCTGACGGGTTTTGTCGCGTCGGTCTATATGCGGTCGGTTCCGTATGTCCAGATTCCGACCACCCTTGTCGGACAGGTGGACAGCGCCATCGGCGGAAAAACGGCCGTGGACCTTCCGCAGGGAAAGAACCTGCTCGGGACTTTTTACCAGCCGCGGGCCGTTTTTGTGGATTTGCGTTTTCTGGATACGCTGCCGGAGCGGGAGTTCGCCAACGGTCTGGCCGAAATCATCAAGTACGGCATCATTGACGATGAAAAATTGTTTCAGCGGCTGGAAGAGGATATGGAGGCGGTCAAACGCAGGGATCCGGAACGGCTGTTGACTCTGGTCGAAACCTGCTGCCGGATCAAGAAAGCGATCGTGGAAATGGATGAGCGCGAGCAGGGTCTGAGAAGAATCCTGAATTTCGGCCACACGCTGGGGCATGCCCTGGAAAACGCGTCCGGTTATGCTCTGTCGCATGGCGAAGCCGTGGCGCTGGGTATGATTGCGGCTGCCCGGCTGTCGGTCGTGATGAAATATCTGCCCGAAAGCGAGGCAAAACGAGTGGAAAAGGTTATGGCCGGGGCGGGCCTTCCCGTGCGGATCGCCGCTTCCCTCGATGTGCAGGCCGTCATGGACGGCCTGAAGATGGACAAAAAGAAAAGAGACGATGTGATCCATTTTGTCCTGATCCGGAAAATCGGCATGCCGTTTGTCAACGGCGGCATCGCGGACGGGATGATCCGCAGTGTTCTGGAGGGTATGAGAGCATGAAACGGCCGCTGGAAACGTTGCGGGAAGAGATGAGGAAAAAGGACCGGGACATTATCCGGCTGCTCAACGAGCGTTCGGAAATTTCCGTGAAAATCGGCCGGGTGAAGGGGCAGGCTGGTTTTCCGGTTTACGATCCGGCGCAGGAGGCCAGGGTGATCCGGTATCTTCATGAACTTAACGGCGGCCCCCTGTCGGACAGTCAGATGACATCCATTTTCCGGGAGATCCTCTCGGCCTCCCGCGATTTGCAGAAGCCAACGAGCATTGCCTATCTGGGACCCGAGGCGTCCTTCAGTCATCAGGCCTCTCTTCTGCATTTCGGCGCCTCCTGTCAATTCTTCCCGCAGCAGGGCATCGCGCGGGTTTTCGATGAAGTGGAAAAAGGCACGGTGGAATGGGGCGTTGTTCCGGTGGAAAATTCGCTGGAGGGTTCGGTCAATGTCACGCTGGACCGGCTGGTGCTGACGTCGCTGACGGTTCAGGCGGAGGTCTATTTGCGCATCAGCCAGTGCCTGATTTCGCAGGCGAAAAACCTGAAAGGCATCAAAAGCGTCTATTCGCATCCGCAGGGGCTGGCGCAGTGTCAGTCTTGGCTTCGCGCGCATCTGCCCAATGCTGCAACGGGCGAAATGGAAAGCACGGCGGCGGCCGTTCAGATGGTGCGGGGGAAAAAAACGGCGGCGGCTATCGGGAGTGCGCTGGCGGCTTCCACCTACGGTTTGAACCTGCTGGCCCGGGGCATTGAAGACCATTCCTCCAACACGACGCGTTTTCTGGTGATCGGCCGGGGCGACACGTCCCCCACCGGTGACGACAAAACGTCGATCATTTTCGCCGCACCGGACGTTCCCGGGTCGCTGCACCGGGCGCTGGCTTGTTTTGCGAAGCGCAAGATCAATCTGGCGAAAATCGAGTCGCATCCCGTGAAAGAGAGGCTGTGGGAATATTTCTTTTTTGTGGATATGATCGGTCATCTGCGCGACCGGTCCGTAAAGAGCTGCCTTGCAGAATTAAAAGACAAAACCATTTATCTGAAAACACTGGGGGCCTATCCGCGGGCCAAGGAAGGAATATGATCTGCATACCGGTCATGGATGCGACGCATCGGGAGGCTCTTCGCTCAGCGGAAAAAAGCGCAGTCCTTGCCGACGCAATCGAATTGCGCTTGGATCGGATCGCAGACGGAGACGTGACGGCGTTGATCCGCGCGGCAAGGCGCGCGTCCGCTGGCGTCAAGATTATCGTGACCTGCCGCAGGAGGGAAGAATCTGAACTTGCGCGGGAAGGCCTCGAAGCCCTTTCCGTGAAAGAAAGAACCAAAGCGGCCAAAATGAAGCTGCTGCGGGAGGCTGTTGTATCGGGAGCGGATTTCATTGACATTGAGCTTGCGGAAGGAGAGGGGGCCATCTCCCGTGTGCGAACCTGGTGCCACGGGCGGTCGACTCCCGCTCGGTTGATCGTTTCCTGGCACCACCCTTACAAAACCCCGTCGCTGGCCTCTCTGAAGAAAATCTTTAAAGCCTGTGTGCAGGCCGGCGCCGACATCGTGAAAATGGTCCCGTACGCCCGGAGCCTGTCCGACAACGCCGACGTGCTGAATCTGATTGACCACGCAAAAAGTCAGGGGCGTGAAATCATCGCCATGTGCATGGGGGAGAAGGGACAGATCAGCCGGGTCCTCGCGCCTTCGCGGGGCAGTTTTCTGGGCTTTGCCGTTTTGCCGGGCAGCTTGGCTTCCGCGCCGGGCCAGTTGACGCTCAGGGAGATGAGAGCCTTTCAGAAACTTCTGCGCCCGCATCGGCAGTCGGTTGAGCCGCGGCAGGACCCGCTTCATTTCGTTCTTCTGGGAAACCCCGTTCGCCAGAGCCTGTCGCCGCTGATGCATCAGTCAGTTTTCCGGGCAATGGAGATGAATGCTTCCTACAGCGCTTTTTGCGTCAGCGATCTGGCCGCCGCGGTAGCCGGCATTCGAGCAATGAACATTCGGGGCGCATCGGTCACGATTCCGTTCAAAACGGCGGTCATGGATTATCTCGACGAGATCGAAGCGGACGCGGCCGCCGTGGGGGCGGTCAACACGATCGTGAACGATGACGGCCGCCTGATCGGCCATAACACGGATTGGTTGGGGCTGATGGGTGCGCTCAGGGCACAAACGGACATCAAGGGCAAAAAATTTATCATTCTGGGCGCGGGCGGAACGGCGCGGGCGGCCGCATACGGAATCCGGAAAGAAGGCGGAAGGCCGATCATTGTCAACCGGACGCCGGAGAAGGGCATGGCGCTGGCCATGCAGTTTGGCTGTCCTCTGTATCCGTTGGCGCAGATCGGCAAAATCAGGGCTTTCGGCCTCATCAATGCGACGCCGGTCGGCATGTTTCCGGACATACAAAAATCGCCCGTCCCTCCGTCCGTTCTTGCGAATTACCGCGTCGTGGCGGATGTCGTCTACCATCCCCTGAAGACGAAATTGCTTCGGGATGCGGAAGCGAAGGGCTGCAGGGTCATCCCGGGGCTGGAAATGTTTGTCAGGCAGGGAGCGCAGCAATTGATGCTATGGACGGGCAGAACAGCGCCGCTGGCGGTGATGAGAAATGCCGTCCTGGAAAGGTTGATGCAGCATGAATTCTGAGAAAAACCTGCCGGGAAAAGTTTCCGGCGTGGAAGTGCCGGGTTCGAAAAGCCTGACCCAGCGGGCTCTGATTGCCGCCGCGCTGGCCACGGGGGAATCGTTGATCCGGGGTGCTTTGATCGCGGAGGATACCCGGCGTCTGATGGAAGGCCTGAAGCTGCTGGGCGCCCGGATGGAGACGGTTGACGGCGGCATTCGGGTCGTCGGCACCGGCGGGGCGATTGCCCATCCGGGCCAGGGAATCTTTTTAGGAAACAACGGCACTGCGCTGCGGTTTTTAACGGCGCTGGTTTGCCTGGGACGCGGGACGTATATTCTGACCGGCGAGCCGCGTTTGCTGGAACGGCCGGTCGGTCCTCTGGTAAACGCCCTGAAGGACATGGGCGTGGAAATCGCCTGTCGGAATCATTGTCCGCCGGTGAGGGTATCGGCCAACGGTCTCCAGGGCGGAAGGATTTCCCTTTCGAATATTGAAAGCTCGCAGTATGTATCGGCGCTGCTCCTGTGCGCTCCCTACACAGCCAAAGGGATTGAGCTTTCCCTCACGGGAAATGTTGTTTCCGCGCCCTACATTGATTTAACCGTAGGCGTCATGAAGGATTTCGGCGCAATAATCAAACAGACAGGCCGCCATTTTACGGTTGGGACGCAGTCGCTTTATTCGGGCCGGATTTACGACGTGGAAGGAGATGCCTCCAGCGCCTCCTATTTTTTCCTGGCGGCAGCCCTTTTGAAAAGGCCAATCCGCGTTTACGGCGTTCGCCGGGACTCCGCCCAGGGGGACATCGGCCTGCTGGAAGTTCTGGAGAAACTGGGTTGTCGGATCGAAAGCGGCGAGGCGTGGGTGGAAGTCAGCGCACCGAACGGCCTTGCCTCCGGTGATGTTACGCTGGACATGGGTCATATGCCGGACATGGTGCCGACCGTTGGCGTTCTGTCGGCGTATCGCAGGGGAAAAACGCTGATTACCAATGCCGCGCACTTGAGAATCAAGGAAAGCAACCGCCTCGCGGCGATGGCCAGCGAGCTGGGTCGGGTGGGGATTGCCGCGTCCGAACGGCCGGACGGTTTGACGATCGAGGGAGGCGTTCCCCATGCTGCCGAGATTGAAACGTACAACGACCACCGCATCGCGATGAGTTTTGCCGTTGCGGGGCTGATGACGCCGGGGATCGATATCGCCGACAAAAAATGCGTGGACAAATCTTTTCCGGGCTTCTGGCGGGAGCTGGCCAAATTATGAAAATCATCCTGATCGGCTACCGCGCGTCTGGAAAGTCGACGGTGGGCAGGCATCTGTCGAGAAAACTCGGCATTCCTTTTGTGGACGCAGACCGGCTCGTTGAAAAAGAGGCGGGCATGTCCATCGCCGAACTGGTCTCACTGAAAGGCTGGCAGGAATTCCGCAAGAGAGAAACGCAGACGCTGGCTTCTCTTCAGGAAACGATGGTTTGCGTCCTGGCGACCGGCGGCGGAGCGGTGTTAACCGATAAAAACAGGAAGCTGCTGAAAAAAACAGGTGTCGTGATTTACCTGAAAGCGGACCTGCCGGATATTCTGGAGCGGCTGCACCGCGATGCGAAGCACGCAAGCAGCCGGCCGTCGTTGACTGCGGGAGATCTGATCGAAGATACCCGCGTCGTTTTCGCAGAGCGCATTCCCCTGTACGAGGCAACCGCCGATTACGCGGTGGACACGCGAAACAAAAATATCGTACAAGTGGCGGAAGAAATTTATCGGCAGCTTCTGGAGGCGGGCATCGTGTCAAAAATACAGACCTTGAAACAAAAGACGATCCAATAACGATGGTTGGAGGAGGTATGGCAGGCAATACGTGGGGAACCTTGTTTTGCGTAACGACGTGGGGGGAGTCGCACGGCCCCGCGCTGGGTGCGGTCATAGACGGTTGTCCGGCCGGGATCGAACTGGAGGCCCAGGAGATTCAGCAGGAGCTGGACCGTCGCAGGCCTTCCACCTCGGCGGCCTCCACCTCCCGCGCCGAGAAAGACCGGGTGGAAATTTTGTCCGGTGTTTTTGAAGGTCAAACCACCGGTACCCCGATTGCGCTTCTGGTGGCAAATGCCGACGCGCAATCTTCGCATTACGAGGATTTGAAGGATGTCTTTCGTCCCGGCCACGGGGATTACACCTACTGGAAAAAGTACGGCATTCGGGACTGGCGGGGCGGAGGTCGGGCTTCAGGTCGTGAAACCGTCGCCCGCGTTGCGGCTGGGGCTGTCGCCCGGAAAGTGGTTCGCGCTGCCGGCATGGAGGTGACCGCCTATACCCGAAGCATCGGCGGCATTGAGATTTCCCCGGGTGTTCTGACGCAGAATCCATACTGGCCGGAAAGAGTCCGGGAGAACTCCCTGTATTGTCCGGACCCGCATGCGGCGTCTGCAATGGAGGAACGACTGTCCGCCGTCCGGAAGGAAGGGGACACACTGGGCGGCGTGGTGGAGATTGTGGTCCGGGGATGCCCTGCCGGTTTGGGCGAGCCGGTCTTTGACAAGATGGATGCGGATCTGGCCAAAGCCCTGATGAGTATCGGAACGGTGAAGGCTGTGGAAGTGGGTGACGGATGCGCGGTCGCGTCGAAAAAAGGGTCCGAGATCAACGATCCGATGGAGGCCGAAGGATTTGTCAAAAATTCCGCGGGCGGCATTCTCGCGGGGATTACCACCGGCGAGAATCTCGTTCTCCGGGTGTACTGCAAACCCATCCCCTCCCTCGCGCTGCCCCAGCAGACGGTGGACGAAAGCGGTCGAAAGCGTTTGATTCGGGTGGCCGGGAGACACGATGTTTGCGTCATTCCGAGGATCGTTCCGGTTTGCGAGGCGATGGTCCTGCTGGTGCTGGCGGACCACTGGCTCCGGCGGAAAGCAGGCGTGCGATGAAAAAAATGAGAGCGGGCATTATCGGCGGCACGCACGGCATGGGCCGCTGGATGGCGGACCTGCTCCGCGCGGAAGGCTTTTCCGTTCGCGTGGCAGGCAGAACAACCAAAACCACGGCGGCGGATCTGGCCGACCGTTGCGACGTGGTGGTCGTTGCCGTGCCGATTGCGGCCACGGCAGACGTCATTCAAAAGGTCGGACCGAGGATGCAATCCGGCCGGCTGCTGATGGATTTGACGTCGCTGAAAACGGAGCCGGTTAAGCTGATGCTCGCTCACTCCGAGGCGGATGTCGTCGGCTGCCACCCGCTCTTCGGCCCGTCAGTCAGCGATCCCGCCGGACATTCCGTCGTTCTTTGCCGGGGACGGGGCGAGAACGGATACGCGATGATGAAGGCTCTCTTTCAAAAAGCCCGCTATCGGGTTCTGGAAACAACGCCCCGGAAGCATGACGAGATGATGTCCATCGTTCAGGCGCTCAACCATTTCAACACCATCGTTCTGGGCATGGCGGTTGCCGAAGCGGGAATTCCTTTTCGGGAGCTGCAACCGTTTTCCACACCGATGTTTAAAACCAAAATTGAGATGGTGCAAAGGGTGTTGACTGAAACGCCAGGGCTTTACGCGGACATTCTCGCAGGGAACCCCCGCACGGAAAAAATCATGGCTTCCTACGCGTGCGTGGTGAGGAAAATCCGCACCCTGATGGCGTCGGGCGACGCCGCCGGCCTCAAAAAGGCCATGGAGAATACGGCAAAAACGCTGTTCTAAGGCGGACCGGATGGGAGATTTCCTTTTGATTTTTGAGGGGGATGGTGTATTTTATTCGCGCTGCATAACGTTTTAATCAAAGGAGCGCCCGTCTTTTATGGATCAAAAAATCGATCAAGTTGCGAAGCTGGCGGCGAAAGCCGCAAAGATTGTTGTTTTCACCGGCGCGGGCATCAGCACGGAGTCCGGCATCCCAGATTTTCGCGGTCCCGGAGGACTCTGGACCAAATACGATCCGGACGATTTCACCATCGATAAATTTCTGGGTTCTCATGCAACGCGCAAAAAAATGTGGCAGCGCCTTCGGGAGGGCGGTCTGATGGAAGACGCGAAGCCCAACGCGGCTCATTACGCCGTGGTGGAACTGGAAAAGATGGGCAAACTTCTTTCTCTGGTCACGCAGAATGTGGACAACCTGCACCAGAAGGCCGGGAGTTCCCCGTCCCTGATCCGGGAATTGCACGGCAACATGCAGCGGCTGGTTTGCCTGAACTGTCGTGAGAGCTACCCGATTGCCCTGGTCAAGGAAAAGTATGCCGGTTCCGATGATGTACCGGTCTGCGATTACTGCCGGGGCATCCTCAAGCCCGATGTGATTTTCTTCGGGGAGGCATTGCCGCAGCAGACGCTGGCTCAGGCGATGCGGGAGGCGGAAAGTTGCGATTTGATGTTGGTGATCGGTTCGTCGCTGGTGGTTTATCCTGCCGCCTACGTTCCGGTTCATGCCAAGCAGTCGGGGGCCGCTCTGGTGATCATCAACAAGGGCGAGACGGAACAGGATCATCTGGCCGATGTGCGCATTGACGCCAAGGCCGGTGAGACGATGACGAAGATGCTGAATAGGCTGAAGGCTGAAGACTGAAGACCGAAGGCTGAAGGTCAAGAGGAAGGGGCGCGACGCGCCCTTCATCATAGCCCAACAGTCTTCCGCATAAGGAGTTTTTATGTGCCTGATCCTTTTTGCCTATCACGTTCATCCGGACTACCGCCTGATCCTGGCGGCCAACCGAGATGAATTCTATGATCGGCCTTCCGCGCCGGCGGATTTCTGGAGCCGCCATCCGCAGGTGCTGGCGGGAATGGATTTGAAGGAGAAGGGGACGTGGCTGGGCGTCACGAAAGAAGGCAAATTCGCCGCCATCACCAATTATCGTGATCCCGCCTCCTGGAAAGCGGACGCGCCGTCCCGCGGGAAACTGGTCAGCCGGTATCTGACCGGATCGGCCGGCCCCGAAAAGTATCTCCGGCGTATGGTCGGCAGAGCGGACGCATACAACGGATTCAATCTTCTTTTGGGCGACGGCGCGGACCTCTTTGTGTATTCCAACCGGGGGGATGTTCACAGGCTTTCTTCCGGGATTTACGGCTTGAGCAATGAACTCCTCGATACACCCTGGCCCAAGGTTCGGCGGGGCAAGCGACTGCTCGAAAAAGCTCTGGCAAAAAGAGGAAAGGAACTGGAGGAGGCGCTGTTTGATCTTCTTTCCGACCGGGCCGTCCCTCCTGACGGGAGTCTTCCGGACACGGGCATCGGCCTCGAATGGGAAAGGCTGCTTGCGCCCATGTTTATCAAAAGCCCCGTTTACGGCACACGCTCTTCGACGCTTCTGTTGATCGGGAAAAACAAACGGATAAAACTGATCGAAAAAACTTACAACGGCGAGGAAGAGCCCTGGCTCGTCAGCCGGTTTGCGTTTCCCGCGGAGGACCGGACAGGAAAGGAGGTCGCCTCATGAAGGTGGTTTATTCGGAGGAATACAAGCAGGTATACTCGTATGACCCCGCATCCAATCCCGGAAGGATCGAATCCATCGAATTCGCGCTGGCGGGGAAAGTGGACTATGTGGAGCCGCGGCCTGCCGCGGAAGAAGAGATTCGCGCGGTGCACACGCCGAATCACATCGCACAGGTCCGTCGGGAGGGCGTTTACGAAATCGCCGCGCTTGCGGCGGGCGGCGCGATCATGGCGGCGGAAATCGGGCTTTCCGAACCCTGTTTTGCCGTGATCCGTCCTCCGGGGCATCATGCTTCGGCCGACAGCGCATGGGGGTTTTGCTATTTCAACAACATGGCCATTGCCCTCACGCGCCTTAAACGGAAAAATAAGCTGCAAAAAGCCTTTATTCTGGATTTCGATCTTCACGTGGGTGACGGCAACATCAATATTCTCGGCAATACAGGGTATGTAACCATTTTTAATCCCGGCGGACTGGACCGCAATGAATACCTGAAAACGGTCATCCGTGCTCTTGATGCAACCGAAGCGGACATGATCGCCGTTTCGGCCGGCTTTGACAATCATGAAGCAGACTGGGGAGGGCTTTTAGCGACGGAGGACTACACGACCATGGGAAGGCTGGTGCGGGAGGCGGCCCTTCGCAATCATGGCGGCTGCTTCGGCATTCTCGAAGGCGGCTATAATCATGCCGTCCTGGGGAAGAACGTTTTGGCGTTCGTTGAAGGCCTGAGCGGGTGACACGTTGCCATTATTTCTTTGACACAAAAGCTGCAATCTCTTATACTTCGTTTCAAATTCAATCGGATTTCTGAACCTTATCGGGACAGGATGAACACCATTGCGCTGATTTTATTTTATCTGTTGTTCCCCGCATTTGCCGTTTACCTGGCCAGGGAAAATGCGGTCTGCAAAAAACTCGGCGCCGTCGTGATCTGTTATATTTGCGGAATCGTGATCGGCAATATCGGAGTGCTTCCCGCGAATCTTGCGTCCATTCAAAATCCCCTGATGCTGGCCGCCATCAGCCTGGCGCTGCCGCTGATGTTTTTTTCCATTGACGTCCGTCGCTGGAGCAGGCTTGCCCGCAATTCGCTCCTTTCTTTCGGCTTGCAGACCCTGGCGGTCCTGATGGCGACCGTTTTGGGTTTTTTGATCTTCCGCGGCCGGGTGGGTGAAGAAACCTGGAAACTGGCCGGTATGTTTGTGGGGCTTTACACGGGCGGCACGGTGAACCTGGGCGCCATCGCCACGGCATTGCGCACGGATTCAACCCTCTACCTGGCCGCTCACACATCCGACGTTGTCGTATCCGCGGTCTATTTGCTTTTTCTGATGACCGTCGGGCAGCGGATTTTGCTCAAATTTTTACCCGCTTTCCGTCCGGCCTGCACCGCGTTGCCGGAAGAGAATACGGATTTCGATTCTTATGCCGGCATTTTTGAAAAGAAAACATTGGTTCCGCTCCTGGGCGCCCTGGGTCTTTCCGTGCTTATTTTTATAACGGGAGGTTTATTTTTTCTTGTGTGGCATGAGGATATCGCCTTTGTCGCGGCCATTCTAACCATATCCACGCTGGGGATCGCTTTTTCGTTTGTTCCTCGAATCCGGAATATAAAAATGACTTACCAGGCAGGCAATTATTTCATCCTGATCTTCTGCCTTGTGGTGAGCTCCATGGCCGACTTTAACCGTCTTGTGTCCACGGCTCCGATCATGCTGGTTTATGTCACTTTCACCATATTGATCTGCCTTTTGCTGCATGTGGCATCGGCGAAAATATTCAGGATCGACGCGGACACGGTCATCATTACGTCCGTCGCGGGAATTTGTTCGCCTCCGCTTGTTCCGATGGTCGCTTCGGCTTTGAAGAACAAGGAAATCGTGCTTTCCGGGGTCATGACCGGCATCATCGGCTGGGTCATCGGAACCTACCTTGGAATATCGTTGTCTTATATCCTGCGCGGGATAGGCGCTTAATCGATCATTTTATTGGAGGAGACCGCCATGAAACTTTATGAATTTACCGAATCGTACCGGCTGTTTGAAGAAGCGCAGCAATACGTTCCCAACGGCATTTACGGTTCCCGCACCCCGGCCTTTCTCACCTTTGGATCCTACCCCGCCTTTATCCATCGCGGAGAAGGATGCAGAATCTGGGATGTGGACGGAAATGAATACATCGATTACATGTGCTCGTTCGGAACCAATCTTCTGGGATTGAAGCACCCGAAGATCGACGCGGCGGCGAAGAAACAGTGGGAGAACGCGGACTGCTTCACCCTTCCGTCGGATCTGTGGCTTCCGCTGGCAAAAAAAATCGTGGGAACGATCCATGGCGCGGATTGGTGCGTATTCGGAAAAAACGGTTCCGATGTGACGTCGTACGCGATCACGCTGGCGCGGATATTCACCGGGAAGCAGGACATTCTGCTCGCGCAGGGCTCCTACCACGGATCCCACTTCTGGTGTCAGCCCCACGGACAGGGCGTTCCGGAGGAATGGAAAACGCACGTTCATTACTTTGAATACAACAGCGCCAAGGACCTGGAGCGCGTCGTATCGGAGCACGAAGGCGCCGTCGCCGGCATCATGCTGACGCCGCATCGTCACGATTCCATGAGGGACCAGGAGTTGCCGGCAAAGGAATTCGTGGACGCCGTCAACGCCCTGGCGCAAAAACACCGGTTCATGATCATCGTCGACGATGTCCGCTGCGGTTTTCGTCTGGCATTGGCGGGAAGCTCCAAACATTACGGATTCAACGCCGATATTCAGTGCTTTGGCAAGGCCATGGCCAACGGATACGCCATTTCCGTGGCGGCCGCCCGCAAAGAGATGATGGATGCGGCCAAAACCATTTTTTTCACCGGCACCCACTTCTTTTCGGGCGTTCCCTTTGCCGCGGCGCTGGCCTGCATCGACGAGATTCAGGCTTCCGGGGCCATCGAGTACATTCACAAGACGGGAACGCAGCTCATGGACGGCCTTCGCCAGGCCGCAACCGCGGCGGGCCTGCAGGTCAGCGTCACCGGTCCCCCGGCCATGCCCTACATGACGTTTGCCGAGGATCCCCTGTTTGAGAAAAACCGGTATTTCTGCGGGGAGGCGGCCCGGCGCGGCATCTTTTTTCACCCGCACCACAACTGGTTTGTTTGCGCCGCCATGACGGAATCGGATATTCTCCGGACAATCGACGTGGCCTTCGCGTGCTTCAAACTCACAAAAGAAAAGTTTGGAGAATGATATGAAATGGTATCATGTCGGGATTAAAGCCGCGAGCGGCGAAGCGTCCGTCCGATTTTACCGGGACATCCTCGGGCTGGAAGTGATCGACCGGGTGGAGATCTGGGGGAAACCGTTTATTTTTGTGGGAAACGATACCGTTTCCATCGAGATCGAGCAGGCCAATCCCGGGGACACTCCATCGGATCCTTCTTCCATGACCGGTCTCAATCATTTCAGCCTCATAGTGGAGGATATTCAAACATTGGTGAGCCATGCCCGCGAAAAAGGCGCCTGCGTCCTGATGGATCCCTTTCATCCCCGGCCGGACCGTCTCACGACCTTTATCCGGGATCCCGATGGGGTAATGATTCAACTGATTGAATTCGTTTCGGATGACCCGGCCTAAGGCGCGAACCTGGACGTATCAGGCGCCGTGGAAAGAGGATAGGGAGCAAAAAATCACCGCCCTTTGCGTTTTTCGGTGATAAATATAAATGAAAAATCATGTTGACATACGGTAAGTGATTGATTATAGAAGAATCGGTCGTAACAGGTCATTGAATTCATAAGCGTTTTTTTAGTTGATTCGAAAAAAGGCAGCTTGTCTTGATTGAACAAGAATTGATTAAACATAAAAATTCGGTCATTTTAAGGAGAGAGATTATGAAAAAATTCGCTTCATTAGTGGTTGTACTGCTGGTGATGTTGCTGGTTTCCACAGGCAACGCGCAGGTGAGGCCGGGGTCTTTTACGATTGCACCGACTCTGGGCATGTATACGTTTGAAGGCAACGAAGACATGGATCAGGCGAGGCCTCTGGTCGGGCTGCGTCTGGGATACAACTTTAACAAATATATCGGATTGGAAGGCTACCTTCATTATGCGAACACAACGAATAATGCCTGGTCTCCCAAGAAGAACGTTGATTTTACGGGGTACGGCGCCGAAGTCATTTTCCATCTTCTGCCGAATCAGTCGCTGGTGCCTTTCCTGGCGGCAGGTGTTGGGGGCGTCCACTATTCCTACGGCATGTATGAGGAAGACGTTGATTATGGCACTGACACATATAAAAAAGACAAACTTGCCGTTTCCTTCGGTTACGGCTTGAAATGGTTCCTGTCGGATTGGTTCGCGCTTCGTCTTGATATTCGTGACGTTATGCCGATTAATAAACTTCACAACAACATGCTGGTGTCCCTCGGCTTGAATTTCGCTTTTGGAGGCGCCAAGAAGGCAGCCGCGACGTCGGTTTCCGCGGCCGAGCCGGTTGTTGAGGAAGCCGCAAAACCCCAGGCGGCTGCCGCTCCGGAAGTTGTTGAAGAGGCCAAACCTGCTGTCGCTGCGGCGGCTCCCGCGGTTGTTGAGCAAGTCGTGAAACCCCAGCCCAAGACCCAGGTGAAAGAAGAAGTCGATGAGATGGGAAGAGCGACGCTCCAGGTCCTTTTTGATTTTAACAAAGACACCATCAAAAAGAATTACACCAAGGATATCGACCACATGGTCGGCGTCATGAAGGAACACTCGGATCTCAAACTCACCATCGAAGGCCATACGGACAATGTGGGCAAAGCCGCTTACAATAAAAAGCTTTCCCAGAAGCGCGCGGACGCCGTGAAGAAATACATGGTTGAAAAGGGCGGCATTGACGCCCAGCGGCTGAACGCGATCGGCTACGGCCAGGAAAAGCCCGTTGCTTCCAACAAGACGAAAGATGGACGCGCCAAGAATCGCCGCGTGGAAGCAGCCGTCGATTATAAAAAATAGAAAGGGATAAAGCCTTCTGTCTGAATAGGATTGCGATGTAAACGAAGCCCCTGCGGTTTTCCCGCGGGGGCTTCGTTTTTGGTGCGCATGGCCGTGAAGGTCATTGGAGGGGCGCCAGTGCGCTGCTTGATCTTTGACGGATCGTCCTGTCCGGCCGGGGCCGGCGGGAAACTTGATAAATCCTCTTAAATGTATTAAACCCTACCGGAAGTTTTACAGGCCGTTTCTCTGTCCGCTCATGGATGAAAAGGGGCAAAAGCCACCCCGAATGGAAGAACGACGAAAGGAGCAATTATGAAAAGGATCCATCCGGCTGTTTATATTTTTATTCTGGTCTTTTTTCTTCTTGCGGGCTGCGCGAAAGCCCCGACCGTCACCAAAAAAGAGGAGCAGAAAATCAAGGAACCCCCGCCGGCCCCGGTTGTGGTGAAAAAACCACCCGTGGCCCCGCCGCCGCCTCCGCCCCCCGTCATTGAAAAACTACCCGACATTGTGCGCAGCGTTCCGGACGACAAGGTGTGGGTGCGCTACGGAAAAACCAAAATGGGAGAGAACTTTTACAACAAGACCAATATTGCCAGATCCTCCAATGTGGCGACCGTGACGGTTTACAGAGTCATAACGGATCTTTGCAGGAAACAGATGGTTGAAGAAGTCAAGAAATACAATCCGAAAAAATCCGTAAAATACCATTACTACGAACATGATGTCCGCGTGGATGAAATTGATTGCAAGAATCAAAAATGGCGGGTGAAGGAGCTGATCCATTACGACGACAAGGGAAATGTTCTGGATCATTACACTTACGAAAATGAAGCCTGGCAAAACATTAAATTTGTCACGGATCATCACACGCTGCAGAAAAACATTTGCGTCGCCGAGGAAAAGCCCGCTGTAAAGAAGAAAAAGAAGTGAGTCGATCTTCGGGCTTTTTCAGAGGGCGCGAGCCGGCCCTTCCGTCATGGCGGCCGCGGTCTTTTTTCGGAGCAGGGAGTTTTTTGGCGCCGGGAAGGGAAAGGGAACGCGGACGAGATTTCCCGCGTGGGCTTGACGGATTCGGTTTCCTCCCTCATCCGTCATGGTTTGCGTTTGGACGGGCAGGGTTTCCTTTGCAAGCAGCAATTCCAAATCTTCACCCGCCCGCAGGAAGTTTCGGATCTCCATCCGCATTTGTTTCCCGACGTCGTCATAGCCGATAACCACCCCCGCCGGTTCATGCGTCTGAATGTTTTTGATATCCGGACTGGTTTCATTGATCTTATCTTCGGCAAAGGCGAATCCGGCGGTGTAACCCCGGTGAGAGACGGTTTTCAGCTCTTCAATCCACCGCGGGTCGCATCGATAGTTTTCTTGCTGGAGGCTAAGGGCGTCCAGCGCCTGCCGATAGGTTCGGGTCACGACCGCCGTGTAATAGGAGGATTTCATTCGCCCCTCGATCTTTACGGCGGCGGCACCGGACGCCAGGACCTCGGGCAGATGTTCCAGCAGGCATAAATCTTTGGAACTCAAGAGATACGAGAACCGGTCGTCTTCTTCCAGCACCATGGGGTCATTCAAGCGGGTGGATTCCGAAATCCGGTATTCCCAGCGGCAGGGTTGCGTGCAGTTTCCCGCGTTGGCGCTCTTACGATTGCGCCAGGCCGACAGATAGCAGCGTCCGGAATAGGCCATGCACATCGCGCCGTGGATGAAGATTTCCAGTTCCATGCCGGGGACCGCCGCGGCGATTTCTCTCCCTTCCCGAAGAGACAACTCCCGTGCAAGAATGATCCGGCTGATCCCCTGGTCCTGCCAGAAGCGGACCGCTTCGGCGTTGGTGGTGTTGGCTTGTGTGCTGAGATGCAGCGGAATCTGCGGAACGGTTTTTCGGGCCAGCCGAACCAGCCCCGGGTCGCTGACGATCAGCGCGTCCACTCCCGTCGCGGCCCAGTCGGGAAGACAACGCGCCGCTCGGTCGAGGTCGGCGTTGCGGGCAAACGTATTGATCGCGGCATACACCCGAGCGCCTCGAGCGTGCGCTTCGGAAACGCCCTGGGCCAGATCTTCCAGGGGCATTTCCGCGGACGCCCCCCGCAGGCTCAGGCCGGGAACGCCGGTATAGACGGCGTTTGCTCCGTACAGCAGGGCGGTGCGCAATTTCTCCAGGTTGCCGGCGGGGGCAATCAGTTCCGGTCGGCGCATGAAAATCTCCTCAGCGACAGTACCTGCGGACCTGCTCCAGGACTTTCAGGGAGGGGACTTCCCTGCCCAGTACATAGGAAATGAAGCCGCAGAGAATGTTGCGGGATTCGGACGCAAGACTTTCCGTCATGGAAATCATCTTCATTTTTTCCAGGTCCATGTCTTTTCCCAGAAGCAGTGTGCGGACGGCACCTGCGGATATGCTCTGGTCGTATCGTTCCGGCCGGGCGCATGCGGTGCAGAAAATGCCGCCTTCCCGCGGGAAAAAATAGTAGGGCGCGCCGTTGGCTACGGGCGTTTTGCAGCGAACGCAGGCCCCAAGCGCGGGCTCGAAACCGACGGCTTTCAAAAGTCGTATTTCAAAGAAGCGAATCATCGACTCCGAAACATTTTCCCGGGTCAAAAGCGACAGGAAATCCGTAAGCAAAGCGAAGACTTTGTCGTTGCGCTTGCCCTCCGGGCTGAAGTGGTCGGCCAGATCGATGAAATAGGAAGCGGTCAGCGTCTTTTCCAGATCCAGGCGAATGGCGGCGAAGTGATCGAGGATGTCGCAGGCGTCAATAAAGGCGAGCGCGTCGCGGTTTC
The DNA here is from genome assembly GCA_035448625.1 of Smithellaceae bacterium. Classification (GTDB taxonomy): domain Bacteria; phylum Desulfobacterota; class Syntrophia; order Syntrophales; family Smithellaceae; genus UBA8904. Next base: position 34,723 of record DAOTJI010000009.1, read on the forward strand.
GGCGGGAAAAAATCATCTGCGTCAGAGAGAAGGGCTCAAAGACGTTGGCGAACCGCTTCCGGCTTCGCTTGGCGCCCTTGGCGATCCCTTTGACCTTGCCGAACTCGCGGGTGTAAAAAGTAACGATCAGGTCTGATTCGCCGTACTGAAGGCTTCGCAGGACAAAACCGGCGGTTTTATGGATTTCCCGGGCGCTCACGTCCTGGATGTCCGTCCATCGTACTTGATGTCGCCGCCCACGATGGATAAAACGGCGCGCCCCTGGAGTCTTCTTCCGGAAAACGGAGAGTTCTTGCCCAGCGATCGGAAGGAGCCGGTATCGACTCTCCAGACGAGATCCGGATGGATGACCGTAATGTCCGCGTCCGCGCCTTTCGCCAGCGTCCCCTTGGGCAGATTCAAAATGCGCGCCGGATTGACGCTCATTTTGGCGATCAGCTCCGGCCAGGATAAAACGCCCTCCTGCACCAGGCCGAGACTCAGGCCCAGAGAGGTTTCCAGGCCGCTGATCCCGTTTGCGGCGTATTCGAATTCCACTTCCTTGTCCGTTCGGCCATGCGGCGCGTGATCGCAGGCAATGACGTCCAGCGTGCCGTCCGCGAGGCCCTCCTTGACGGCCGATACGTCGGCGTCACTGCGCAGCGGCGGACTGACCTTGTAATTCGTGTCATAATCCCGGAGCGATTCGTCCGTCAGCGTGAAGTAATGAGGGGCGGTTTCCGCCGTCACCCGCAGGCCCCGTTTTTTGGCGTCGCGAATCAGGCGCACGGAGCCGGACGTGCTCACATGCGCGAAGTGGATGCGCGTGCCGGAGTACTCGGCGATCAGAATGTCGCGTGCCACCATGACGTCTTCGGCGATGGAAGGAATGCCGGGCAGCCCGAGAAGTGTGGCCTGGTACCCTTCATTCATCAGGCCGCCCGCGGACAGATTTTTGTCTTCGCAGTGCTGGATGACCGGCAGGCCCAGAGAATGAGCGTATTCCATGGCTCTGCGCATCAGGGCCGCGTCCATCACCGGATTGCCGTCATCCGACAGAGCGACAACGCCCGCTTCCTTGAGGTCCCAGTATTCCGTCATCTGCCGGCCTTCGGAGCCCATGCTGATCGCCCCGATGGGATAGACATTGGCCAGGTTCGCTTCGGCGGCCTTCCGGAGGATGAATTCGGTGACCGAGCGGTTGTCATTCACCGGCAGGGTGTTGGGCATGCAGGCAATCGATGTGAAGCCTCCCGCCACCGCCGCCGCGGAGCCGCTGGCGATGGTCTCGCGGTATTCAAATCCCGGTTCGCGCAGATGCGTGTGCATGTCGATCAATCCGGGCGTGACGATCATTCCGGCCAGCTCGAGAACGCGGGCGCCCGGCGGGGCTTTGATGCCCGGTTTGCAGCCGGCGATTTTTCCTCCTTCCACCAGCACATCCATCGGGGCGTCCAGGCTTCGGGACGGATCAATCACCCGGGCGCCTTTCAACAGCAGTTTCATTCGTTTCCTCCTGAAAGCAGGTACAACATGGCCATGCGGACCGCCACGCCGTGGTTGACCTGATCGAGAATGACGGAGCAGGCGGGGTCGTCGGCGATATCGGGGGAGATTTCCACGCCGCGGTTGATCGGACCCGGGTGCATGACGATGGCGTCGGGTCGGGTCAGCTTCATGTGGCGGCGGGAGAGGCAGTAATGCCGGGAATATTCGCGGAGCGAGGGGAAGATGTTCTGCTTCTGGCGCTCCAGTTGAATGCGCAGCATCATGACGACGTCCGCGTCGGCGATCGCCTCCTCGATGGTTGTAAAAGCTCTGACCCCCATCCGTTCAATGTGGATCGGCATCATGGTGGCGGGTCCGGCCACCGCCACGCTGGCGCCCATCTTGGTCAGTCCGTAGATGTTGGACCGGGCGACCCGGCTGTGCAGAATATCGCCGACAATCGCGACTTTCAGCCCGGCAATCCGGCCCTTCTTTTCCCGGATCGTCATCATGTCCAAAAGTGCCTGCGAAGGGTGTTCGTGCGCGCCGTCGCCCGCGTTGATGATGGACTGCTTCACCATGCGCGCGAGCATGTGCGGCGTTCCGGCGGCGCTGTGCCGCAGCACAATGATGTCGGGATTCATGGCTTCCAGTGTGCGTGCGGTGTCCAGAAGGGTTTCGCCCTTGACCACGGAGCTGGTGGACGTGGAAATGTTGATGGTGTCGGCGCTCAGTCTTTTTCCCGCGATTTCAAAGGAGGTCCGGGTGCGCGTGCTGGCCTCATAAAACAGGTTGATCACGCTTTTGCCGCGCAGCGTCGGCACTTTCTTGATTTCGCGCGTTGAAATTTCCAGAAAGGACTCGGCCGTTTCCAGGATCAAAGAAATTTCGTCCGTGGTCATGTCCTGGATGCCGAGGATGTCTTTTTTTGCCAGTTTCATCATATGGTTGCCTTGCCGGTTCAGGTTTATGCCCCTTCTTCGATGATCACCTCATCCTTGCCGTTTTTTTCCAGAAGATGGACGCTCACCGCTTCCCAGAGTGAAGAGGGAAGATTTTTTCCGACGTAATCGGCGCGAATGGGCAGTTCCCGGTGCCCCCGGTCGATCAGGACGGCCAGTTGAATCATTTTCGGACGGCCGAAATCGATCAGGGCGTCCATGGCGGCACGGATCGTTCGACCGGTAAAAAGGACATCGTCCACCAGGATGACCTTCTTGTCCGTGAGATCGAAGGGGATGTCTGTTTTCCCCAGCGGCGCTTTCTTGCCGGATTTGGCGACATCATCGCGGTAGAGGGTCACATCCAGAATGCCCATCGGGATTTTCTTGTTTTCGATGGCCGAAATCCTTTTTTGCAGCCGCAGGGCGAGGTAAATGCCTCCGGTGCGGATACCCACCAACGCCAGATTATCCATCCCTTTGTTCTTCTCCAGGATTTCATAGGCGATGCGCGTCAGGCAGCGTTCAATTCCGTCGCTGTCCATCACGATCTTCGGCCGTTTTTCCATAAGGACATCCCTTTCGTTTCGTTCCCGCGAATCAGCGCGTGTTTGTGAACCATGCGCGGCGGTTATAAAAAAAGCCTTTCCCCTTGCGGAGAAAGGCTTTCATGGGCGTAATGGGAATGGTTTTCATTTTTTCTTTTTCAATCTCACGGGATCGAATTAAAAGCATTCTGGCTGCGTTCATACAACCTGGGGACCTCGCTGTCAAGGTAAAAATGCGCGGCGTCAGTGCAGCAGGGTTCCCAGCCGTTCCCAGCGGATTTTTTTCCAAAGCCGGTCCTGTTCGTCGCTGTTCCAGGACCAGTAAATGATCATCGCTTTGCCTTCCACGTCCTTCAAGTCCACGAAACCCCAGAACCGGCTGTCCAGACTCTGATCCCGGTTGTCGCCCATCACGAAAAGGGCGTTTTCAGGGACCGTTACCGGACCGAAATTGTCGCGGGGCTGGACGATGGCCGGGTAGGAGACCGGGTCGGAATAAACGCCGATCCTGTCCTCGTAGGGCCGGTCGTTGATCCGGATCTTTTTGTTGCGAATTTCGATTTTGTCGCCCCCCACGCCGATGACCCGTTTGATGAAGTCCTTCGAGCGGTCCTGCGGGTAAATGAAAACGATGATATCTCCTCTTTTCGGGTCCGTTACAGGAATGATCGTTCTTCTCAGGAGCGGAATTTTCACGCCGTAAATGAATTTGTTGACCAGCAGATGATCCCCGACAAGAAGGGTTGGCACCATGGACTGGGAGGGAATCTTGTACGCCTGGACGAACAGGGTCCGGATGACAACGGCGATCAGGATGGCGATGATCATCGCTTCGATGAATTCCTGAAATTTGGCTTTGGCGGGGGTTTTCGGCTGTTTCTTTTTCGGCACATCCTTCGATGGCCCTTGATTTTCTTTCATGGGGGGAATCGGACTCCTAAGAATAAATGCCGGACAGGGAAATTAAAATCATGACCAGCGACAGAAAACCTTTCAGAGCCTTCTGTCCGATCATGGCCAGAAATGCTCCAACCGGGGCCTGAAGGGGACTCTTCAATCGAATCTGGCGGATCCATTCCACAAGCAGGAGTCCGGCCAGACCGCCCAGAAAAAATCCTGCCCAGATGCCGAGGCCCCACAAAGACGGCGTCAAAAGAATCATGCCGGCTCCGGCGCCAAGGATCGCGGCCCGGAAGCCGGCTGCGGAAGCCGGTATTTTGTGAACGTTTTTAGTTCCCGCCCACCAGTCCGCGGCTTCGGAAAGAACGGCCAGGACCAGCAGGACCAGGAGCATTTTCCAGCCGACCTCGGAAAAGCCCGTCAAAATGGCGTAGAAAAGAACATCGAGGAAAATGATGATGGTTCCGGGCCATCCGAACAGGCTCAAATACATTCCGGCAAATAGCAGGAGAATGAATACAGCGAATCCCGCCGAGGCCAAGGACGACAATTTATTTTTTCCTCTTTCCTTTGGAAACATGAACGTTTTCGAAAGCGAGCACAATGGGGCTCGCGATGAAGATCGACGAGTAGGTGCCGATCACGACGCCTACCAAAAGCGCGAAGGCGAAATCGTGGATCACCGGGCCGCCCAGGAAAAACAGGGCCAAAAGGACGAGAAAGACGGTGAAAGACGTCAGAATCGTGCGGCTCAGCGTTTCGTTGATGCTCGCGTTGATAATGTCTCCCAGGTTCCGCTTGAGATCCTTTTTGCGGTTTTCCCGGATGCGGTCGAAGACCACGATCGTGTCGTTGATCGAATAACCGATGATCGTCAAAAGCGCGGCGACGATGGTCAGCGTGAATTCCTTGTTTAATAATGAGAGGGCTCCGATCGTAATGATGGTGTCGTGAATCAGGGCGACGATGGCGCCCAGGCCGTAGCGAAATTCGAAGCGCCAGGCAATGTAGATCAGCATGCCGATCCAGGAAAAAATAATGGCCAGGATCGCCTTGTTCGTCAAGTCTTTGCCGACTTTGGGGCCGACAAACTCGATCCGCCGGATTTCGAACTGACCGGCGCCGAACTGACCGGCCATGGCCCCTTCCACCTTTGCCTGCAATTCCTTGGTCATGGACTGGTTGGTGCGGACGATGACTTCATTTGCGCCGATTTCCTGAATGATGGCATCCGAGACGTCGATCCCGGCAAAGGCCTTGCGGATGGCATCGGCCGGGGCGGCTTTGGAAAACTTGATCTGAATCACGGTGCCGCCCGCGAAGTCGATGCCGAAATTTAAACCGCCGTGCAGGACGACGGACAGAATGCTGATCACGATCAGCGCCGCCGACAGGGTCAAGGCGATTTTCATTTTTCCTACAAAATCAAAATGCGTTCCCGGTTTGATGAATTCCATTCTCTTCTCCTGTGTAAGATCCTCTCCCTAGATGCTGATCTTCTGAATGTTCCGGTTCCAGATAAAATAGTCAAAGATAATGCGCGTGACGAAGATAGCCGTGAACATGCTGACGACAATGCCGATACTCAACGTCACGGCGAATCCCTTCACCGGGCCGGTGCCGAAGGCGAACAGGAACAACGCGGCGATCAGCGTGGTGACATTGGAGTCCAGAATCGTCAAAAAGGCCTTGGAATATCCCGCGTCAATGGCCGCGCGGGGCGGTTTTCCAAGCCGCATTTCCTCGCGAATGCGTTCAAAGATGAGCACGTTGGCGTCCACCGCCATACCGATGACCAGTACGATGCCGGCGATGCCGGGCAGCGTCAGCGTTGCCTTAAATCCGGCCAGGACGCCCAAAAGGACGATCACGTTGAGAATCAGAACGGAATCCGCCACCAGTCCCGAAAGACGGTAATAGATGAACATGAAGACGACGACCAAAACGAAGCCGATCAGCGTGGCCATAATGCCCTGGCGGATCGAGTCGGAGCCCAGCGAAGGCCCGACCGTTCTTTCCTCCAGAATGTTCACCGGAGCGGGCAGGGCGCCGGCGCGCAGCACGATGGCCAGGTCGCGCGCTTCATCCATGGTAAAGTTTCCGGTAATCTGTGCCTGGCCGCCGGAGATTCTCTCCTGGATGACCGGCGCGGAATGGACCACGCCGTCCAGCACGATGGCCAGACGTTTGCGTACGTTTTCATTGGTGATGCGGTCGAAATCGGCCGCCCCCTGCGAGTTGAACTTCATGGAAACGTGCGGTTCGCCGAACCGGTCGGAAATCTGGACCTTGGCGGTTTCCAGCGACGCGCCGGTGAGCAGGCTTTTGTTTTTCAGCAGGTAGGGCACCTGGCTCCGCTGGCCGCCGGCCTTGTCTTCCCGTGTGCCGTAAGCGATCACGGAGCCTTCCGGTACATTGCCGCGCAGGGCTTCATCGAGAGAATTTTCTTCGTCCACCAGTTTGAATTCCAGAAGCGCCGTCTTCCCGATCAGGTTTTTGGCCCGTTCCGGGTCCTTGATGCCCGGAAGCTGAACCATGATGCGGTTTTCGCCTTCCGGAACGATTTCCGGCTCTGCGACGCCGAACTGGTCCACGCGGTTGCGGATGGTTTCGACGCTGTGTTCCACGGTCAGTTTTTTCAGCTCGACCGCTCTTTTGTCTTTAATTTTCAATTGAACGATCTGCCCGACATCGCGCGGGGAGGAGGAGGCGATTTCCAGGTCGGAAAACTGTTCGTTGAGGATTTTTTCCAGCGCCGGTTTTCCGCCCGCATCGGTCAATTCCATCGAGATCGTGGCGCCTTTTCCCTTTTCCACGTTCCGAAAGCGAATCTTGCCTTCCATCAGCGATTCCTTCAAATCGCCGGCCGTCCTTTCCATCATGGATTCCAGCGCCTTGTCCGTGTCCACCTCCAGAATCAGATGCATGCCGCCCTGCAGATCCAGGCCGAGGTGAATTTTGTCCTTGGGCAAATATCGGTCGAGGGGAGCAGGAATCTGCGCGAAAAACGTCGGCACCAGAAAATACAGAGCAACAAGGCACACCACCGCTGTAATAGCCAACCTGACCTGTAAAGATTTGAACATGAAACGCCCCTTTCTGTACTAAGCCTTCGCCGTCGGAGTCGGCTGGCCGGACTTCTGCAGAACAGCGCCGATGGCGCTTCTGGCGACTTTGATCCTGACTTTATCGGCGATTTCCAGCGTGACCACCGCATCGGCAAGCCCCGTGACCTTGCCGTGAATTCCGCCGGTGGTCATGACCTGGTCGCCGTAGGCGAGGTTATCGAGCATGGCTTTGAGTTCCTTTTGCTTTTTTTGCTGCGGGCGGATCATCAGGAAGTAGAAAATGCCGAAGATCACCGCCATCATGATGATAAAGCTCCAGTCGCCGAATCCTCCCTGCGCCGCAGGCGCTCCCTGATTGCCTCCCATTGCGAATGCCGTAGATATCAATGTTTGTTCCTCCTTCAATCGAGTTGCTTTGAATCAGCCCTTTTTATGGTTTCATCCCCTTGCTGCAAGAAATTCTTTTTTCCATTGACCAAAACGATTTTCTCTCACGGCCGCCCGTATGTTTTCCAGAAGACGCATATAGTGGCGGATGTTATGAATGGTATTCAATATCATAGCCAGTATCTCACCGGCAACATAAAGATGCCTTAAATACGCCCGGGAGTAATGTTTACAGGTGTAGCAATCGCATGTTTCATCCGGAGGGGAAGGATCTTCCCGCCAGCGGGCGTTTTTTATAACAAGCTTTTCGGAATTTGTAAACAACAATCCATGCCGTGCCGAGCGCGTGGGCATCACGCAGTCAAACAGATCGATGCCGCAGGAAACACCGTAAACGATGTCTTCCGGCGTGCCGACGCCCATCAGGTAGCGGGGCTTTTCTTCCGGCAGGAGGGGGGTGATTTCATCCGTGATGGCGTACATCATGTCTTTGGGTTCGCCTACGCTGACGCCGCCCAGCGCGTACCCGTCGAAGCCGAGGGGGACCATCTCTTCCACGGCCTGCCTGCGCAACTCCGGATACGTTCCGCCCTGGACAATGCCGAAGAGCGCCTGATCGGCGCCGGTTTTGGCCTCAAGGCATGCTTTTGCCCACTTAAGCGTCAGGGCCATTGATTGGCGCGTCTGCTCGGGCGTGGCGGGGTAGGGAGTGCACTCGTCGAGGCACATCATGATATCCGAACCCAGCGCCTCCTGAATTTCGACGGCTTTTCGCGGGCTCAGGAAGTGTTGAGAACCGTCGATATGGGAGCGGAACATCACGCCTTCCGGTCCGATCTTGCGAAGCGCGGCCAGGGAGTATACCTGGAATCCGCCGCTGTCGGTGAGGATCGGTCCCGGCCAGTTCATGAACGTATGAAGGCCGCCCAGCCGGCGGATGGTTTCGTGTCCGGGGCGAAGATACAAGTGATAGGTGTTGCCAAGAAGCACTTGAGCGCCGCATTGGAGAAGATCCTCGGGACGGAGAGACTTAACCGTTCCCTGCGTACCGACGGGCATGAAGGCGGGCGTCTCCACCGTGCCGTGAGCGGTGATTATTTTCCCCAGCCTCGCTCGGGTTTGCGGGTCTTTCCGGATCAGTTCAAAAGCAAAAGGCATGAAATTCACCCTAGACGATCAGCATGCAGTCGCCGTAACTATAAAATAAATAACGGTTTTTGACCGCGTGTTCATAGGCCTGCCGAATCAAACCCGCTCCGGCAAAGGCCGAAACCAGAAGAAACAAGGACGACCGGGGCAAATGAAAATTGGTCAAAAGCCCGTTCACCCGTTTAAAAGCGTAGCCCGGGTAAATATAGAGACTTGTTTCGCCGGACCGGGCCGAAACGAGACCGTCCGCATCCGCCGCGCTCTCCAGGGTCCGGGTGGACGTTGTGCCCACGGCGATCACCCGTGCGGCCCGGTTGATGATTTCGGCGGATTCGGCGCTGATTTCATAAAATTCCGGATGCAGGACATGGTCTTCAACCCGTTCAGCCTCGATGGGTAGAAATGTGCCCAGGCCGACGTGCAGCGTAACGGGCGCGATCTGAACGCCTTTGGATTGCAGGGCCTTCAGAATGTCCGGTGAAAAATGCAGGCCTGCGGTCGGAGCGGCAATGGAGCCGGGCGTTTTCGCGTAAATGGTCTGATAGCGCAGGCGGTCGTCCGCCTGATCCGGATCGGCGCTCTTTTTTCTTTTGATGTAGGGGGGAAGGGGCGCACGCCCGAAACGTTCCAGGTAATTTTCAAAGCCGTCTTTCGCGTAAAATTCCATCCGCCATTTCTTGTCCGAAAGACGGGCGACGACCCGCGCCTCGCAGGAATGTCCGAGGTCGATGACGTCCTGTTCCTTAAGCCTTTTGGCCGGGCGCGCCATCACCTCCCATGTTTCCGCCTCGCCGTTCTTTTCTTTCCGGACCAGAAGCAACATCTCCAGAATCGCGCCGGTCGGCTTTTTACCGTAGATTCTGGCAGGAATGACGCGGGAATCGTTGATCACGAGAACATCGCCCCGTTCCAGATATTCCGCAAGCGAGCCGAACCGGTCATCCTCAACGGCCCCGGTGCTGCGGTCAATCCTCATCATGCGCGAGGCGTCCCTTTGCGGACGCGGGTGCTGCGCGATGAGCTCTTCGGGCAGAAAGTATGAAAAGTCCTTTACCTGCATCATATCCTTACTGAGCAAAAAGTTCAGGCAAATAATCAGAATCCGCAGGGGCTGTCAATGAAAAGCGTCAGCGCCGCCCGAAATAAAGCAGAATCAATCCCAGGACGATGGCGCAGATGCCCGTGACGCGCAGCGTCCTTTCCGGCAGAGACGAAATCTTGACCAGATAGATTTTCAGTTTTTCCGGGAAAACCAGATAGGGAAGGCCTTCAATGATGAAGACCATGCCCATGACGCAAAGAAAATAGTCCAATCTTCAGATTCCCTTCTCCTTGGCTTCATTCCATATCGAGTCCAGCGCAGCGGGCGCCGCCTCGGTGGGCGACCGGCCGGCGGCGGCAAGCTTTTCCGTGATGTAAGACCAGCGCCTCACAAATTTATCCGCGGCGGCGCCGGCCGCCTTTTCGGCGTCCACGTTCAGAAAGCGGCCCAGGTTCACCAGCGTGAAAAAGAGGTCGCCCATTTCTTCTTCGATTTGAGCCGCATCGCCCTGCTTTCGCGCTTCCCCGAGTTCGTTCAGTTCTTCTTTAAGTTTTTCCAGAACCGCATCCGCGTCCGGCCAGTCGAAGCCGAGGCGGGAAGCGGCCGCCGATATTTTCAGCGCCCGTTTCAGCGCCGGCATTGAACGGGGGATGCCGTCAAAAATATTCCCGCCGGCCGTCGCTTCCCCGCGCTCCTTCTTTTTGATTTCCTGCCAGTTGTCCTTTACCTCCTGGACGGAACGGACCGTGACGTCGCCGAAAACATGCGGGTGCCGTCGAATCATTTTTTCCCGGATGTCTTTCATGACGTCCGACAGGGAAAATTCGCCCGATTCGGCCGAGATTTCTGCGATAAACAAGATCTGAAAAAGCAGGTCGCCCAACTCTTCCCGAAGATGCGCCGCATCGTTTTCGGCCAGCGCGTCCAGCACTTCATAACATTCGTCCTGCAGATATTTGCCGATGTCCTGCCGGGTCTGCTTCCGGTCCCAGGGGCAGCCGTCCGGCGCGCGCAGCCTTTGAATCAGCTCGATCAGCTCCTGCAGTTGGATTTGGGCCTGGTTCATGATCACGAGGGGAGGGGCCACTCACCGCGCGCCTGAAGAACTTCCCGGAAAGCGGCGAGCGCTTCATTGACGGCCGGCATGCCGGCGTAGGTTGCCGTCTGAAAAAAAATTTCGACCAGTTTCTTCGGATCACAGCCCACGTTCAGGGCGGCGTTGGCGTGAACTTTCAGCTCCTCCCGGGACCGGAGCGCGGCCAGCATCGCGCAGGCCGCCATCTGGCGCTCCTGAATCGTCAGGACCTCGCGCGAGTAGAGGTTTCCCGTGATGAAGCGAGAAAAATCGTTGGCCAGGCCGCGGTCAAACTCGTGCCAGAGCGAGTAGGGGCGGTCCAGTTTCGCGCCGCCGGAAAAAAGTTTTTCGGCCGTTTGCCTTGTTTTTTCATTGATTTTTGAATCTTCCATGTCTGCTCCCCGGCGTCATTTTACGATAAAGACGTCTTTCTGTCGGTCCTGAAAATACACATGGTGGTACTGCGAACTGTTCATGCGGTTGAAAAAGTTTTCTCCGCTTACGCGGCATTCGGGGCAGCATCGGTTGGGCAGGATGACGGCGTAGATTCTTTTGCCCGTGTCGGCGGCCGAATCGATCGTGACCACCCCGCCGCACTGATCGCACACCCGGACGGTTTCGGTTTGTTTTTCCCAGATATTGTCCGTATCGTAGTAAATGTTCTTTTCACGGCGGATGTAGGCGGCGGAGCCGGTGATCTGCTTTTTCAGATTTTTCTTTTTCTTCCAAAGCGTCATCACGTTTCGGGCTTCCGCTTCGATCAACCGGGTGATTTCCGGCGACTGGCGGATGCGCTGGGCGTCGTAATCCGGTTCGCGAACCTGGCTGAAGTCCAGTCCGGCCATGGCCAGAATGATTCCGACGTTGACGTACGGCAGGGCTTTTTCGATGGAGTATCCGCCTTCCAGTACGGCAATGTCGGGCGCGAGTTTTTCGTTGAGCAGCGCGTATCCCTGAGCGCTGAAGCTCATGTTCGTGATCGGATCGCTGTAATGGTTGTCCTGTCCGGCGGAGTTGATGATGATCTCCGGCTTGAACTCCTCCAGAATCGGAAGGATGACATTGTCCAGCACAAAAAGGAAGCCTTCATCCGATGTGCGCGGGGGCAGCGGGACGTTGATCGTCGCGCCCAGCGCGTTGGGGCCTCCAAAATCGTCGGGGAAGCCCGTTCCGGGATAGAGCGTTCTTCCGTCCTGATGGATCGAGATGCACAGGACGTCCGGATCATTCCAGTAAATGTCCTGTGTGCCGTCGCCGTGGTGGCAATCCGTGTCCACAACGGCGATCCGTTTGACCCCGAACTGATGGCGGATATATTCGATCATCACGGCTTCGATGTTGATGTTGCAGAACCCCCGCGCACCGTGGGCGACCAGCATCGAATGATGGCCGGGCGGCCGGACCAGGGCAAAGGCGTTGTCCACTTCTTTGGAAAGGACTTTTTTCGCGGCGGTGATCGTGCCGCCCGCGGAAATCAAATGAGAATTCGTGGTCAAATTCTGCGCGTTCGGAACGCAAATATGGCAGCGGTTGATATCGTCGTAGGTGGCGATGTCCGGCTTGTATTCCACGATATTGGGGAAATCCAGCAGGCCCTCTTCAAACACCTGATCCTGCGTGTAGAGCAGCCTTTCTTCACGCTCCGGATGGTTGGGGGAGATGGCCCAGTCAAAGGCCGGGAAAAAGATGAGGCCCGTTTTCTTCAATGTTTTAGGCATGGTTTACCCTTTCAGCGCCGGCGGAAATCAGGCCGGGTTTTATCTGAACCTTGACGCGGATATTTTTCCCCGTCGTGTAAAAATCACGAACCATATTGAATTCCTGAGATTCGGTGACTTCCATGACGATGTCTTCGGGCCGGGCGCCCATGCCGGCGGCTTTTTCGCGCAGGGTCGTTTTGCCGATTTCGACGGCGTCCGCCAGCGCGAAGCTGCGGGGGATGCTTTGCACTCGCCCCTCTTCCGAGATGATCAGCTCCCGTTTTTCCGTGTCCGCCAGAATGGTGACTTCCGCGGTGGTGCGGGCCAAAGCCACGCCGAGCGCGTTGGAAACTTCCGAGTGCTCCGGAATGGAATAGGGATAGCCCAGATTCTGCGCGATGAACGGGGCGATCGCAGCCGGTCCTCCCGCGACGTAGAGCATTTTCGGTTGAATAATTTTTCCTTCCAGCAGTTCATGGATGGTGTAAACCGGTTTATTGTTGACCTCCGCCAAAATCTGCCGGACATGGTCCGAAATCAGGGAGGCCATCTTTTTTACAATGGCGGCGGCCGCTTCCTGGACATTCAGGTGAAGCTTTCGGGCCAGCGGAGCGATTGCATCCCGGGCTTTTTGCCGGTTGCCGAAATCGACGATGCCTTCCACGATCATGGCGTCCGTGGGCGTCGGAAAAGGCCCGCCCAACGCGGCGGCCGATCCTTCGCGCTGAGGACCGATGATCAGTCGGTCATTTTCAATTTTTACAACGCTGTCACCGCCCAGACCGATCGACTTGGTATACAGTCCGCGAATCAGCGTCTTGCGGCCGTTGATGGCCACGCCGGACGGCTCGAGAAGGGGGACGCCGTCGGCAAAAACGGAAATGTCCGTGGTTGTGCCGCCGATGTCCAGCGCCACGGCGTCTTCTTTCATGCGGGCCGTTGCCAGAACGCCCATGATGCCGGCCGCGGGTCCGGAATGAATGGTCTGCACGGGGCATTCCATGGATTTGCCGATCAGGATGGTGCCGCCGTCGGCCTTCAGAATGTAGACGGGGATTTCCACCCCGATTTTTTCGATGAATTTCTGAACGTCCCTCACGAAGCGCTGATAAATGTCGTGGATGGCGGCATTGAGATAGGTCGTGGCGATGCGGCGCGGAAAATTCAACTGGCCGGACAGCGTGTGACCCAGAGAGATATGCCTGGAGTGATCCTGCAGCAGCTCGGCCGTGTCTATTTCCTGCTGCGGATTGCGGCTGGAGAATTTGCCGACAATTCCGATGTTATGGATTTGTTTTTGAGCAATATCGTCACTGATTTCAGCGATTTGCCGGCTGTTCACATTCTTGACGGGTACGCCCCGGTGATTGACGTACCCTCTGGCAAAGTAAACATCCTGGCCCAGATCCAGGGTTTCCGGCGACAGGCCGGGGCCGCTCAGCAAAACCATGGCCACGTGGCTGATTTTGTCCTGGACAATCGCATTGGTAGAGATGGTGGTGCTCAACACTATCCTGTTGATATCCTTCATGTTGTCTTCTGAAATCAGATGCTGTGCCGCTTCCAGAAGGGAAGCCATGATATTTGCAGGATTCGTGAGGACTTTTGCTTTCCTGACCAGTTGGAAATTCCGGACCAGGACCGCGTCTGTGTGGGTTCCGCCGACGTCAATACCAAGTATCATTGCAGCGTCCTTTGGGATCATTTTTGGGGTTATATATATGTTTAAATATCTCTTGACAAGGCAAAAAAAAGGCGTAATGTCACGCAACGAAACCCATAGTGTGCCAGCACACTAAATTTTTGAAAGGAGGAATAGTCTAATGAAGAAGGTATTGGCCATTTTTGTTAGCGTGCTTTTCCTGGCTTCCCTGTCGCTTGCGGCAGTAGGTTGCAGCAAGAAGGAAGAACCCGCGCCGGCTCCTGCGGTTTCAGCTCCCGCAGCGCCCGCGGCTCCGGCAGCAGAAGCCCCGGCAGCACCCGCGGCCCCCGCAGCCCCCGCGGCTCCGGCAGCCCCGGCAGCCCCGGCCCCTGCACCGGCGAAATAATCATATAATCAATTGCAGGATTATAGAACCGGAGAACCTTTGTGAAGGCAAAGGTTCCCCGGTTTTTTTGTGTTTCGTGGCCAATCGGGCAAAAATATGTTATGCACAAAGCGAAAAAATAAATTACGGAGGTGTTCCATGGCGGAAAGAGATTGGGACTTGGTGAAGGCCCTGGTTGTCGGCGGATTGATTGGCGCGGCCATCGGCATTTTGTTCGCGCCGAAAAGCGGAAAGGAAACGCGGCAGGACCTTTCGTTAAAAGCCGATGAGCTTTTGGCGAAAGCCAAAGAAGAGTATGAAAAAGCGGCTGAAAAAGGCAGAGCGGCCTATGAGGCGGCCACGGTTCGCGCCAGGGAATTTGAAGGGATCGCCCGAGATAAAGCGGGGGAAATAGGAGAAAAAGTCAGTGAACTGGCCGCGCAGGGCGCCGATAAACTGGCGGACGGTTCCGGCCGCCTGAAAAAAGCTTTTGACGCCGGTGTGGAAGCCTATCGGGAAGAAAAAAACAAAATCTGATATGGTCGTAACAATATCGGGGGAGATGAACGATGGAAACCGGTCTGATGTTAATCGGCGCAGCGCTGTTGCTTCTGGTTTTGTTCAGCATTCCGATTTTATGGAAACTGTGGCGTGCCGCCAATGATGTGACGGTGACCCTGCAGGCTTTAAACGAGCGGTTGCCGGTCATTTTGAAAAACATGGAGGATATTTCCACCAACATCAATCAATCCACGACGGCGATCAATCAATCCGTCCAGGATTATGCCGTCACAGCCCGCCGGTTTCACGAAGTGATGGGCGGATTGGCCAACGGCCTGGAAATATTTTCACCGCTTGCCCTGCGAATGCCCCTGTTTCGAACCGTGGCTTCCCTGATTCCCGTTGTGAAGGGGATCACGGTATTTCTCAATGTATTGACCGGCAAAGGAAAGGCTTGACGCCGGATGGCCAGGATGACTTTTTCCAATAAGTGGGGTCGGGTAGCCGTTGCCAAAAAGCCGCAGACTGCCGATGCGCGGAAATCCGTCGAAGACCTGGTTCGTGAAATGAAAAGCGCCGCCCGGGCGCCCGCAGGCGAGGACTACCGGGAAAAGTCGCTCGCCATTCATGGCTTGGTTTGCGCCCGCTGCGGCCGGGAGTTTTCCGGCGTCAACCGGCAGCTCCTGACCGTTCACCACAAGGACGGCAACCATCAGAACAATCCCGCCGATGGCAGCAACTGGGAGAACCTCTGCGTTTACTGCCATGAGGACGTGCACAGCCGGGAGGTGCTGGCGGATCATCTGGGCGACAACGTATCCAGCCGGGACGTCAGCTTGTTCTATGGCGGGTCGCCTGCGGCCGAATCGGAATCCTCCGGTTTGCTCGCCCAGAAATTAAAACAGGCCCTGCAGAAAAAAAAGTAGGAGATCAGCGTAGAAGAATTTTGCAGTTGTCGGTTTCCCGGACCAGTTTGTCTCCCACGGAAGTTCCGCAGTGCACACAACTGTAATCGTACTTGTCCCCTTCGGATAAAACCAGCAGCAGCCGTTTGCGAACCGGAACGGCTCGCCCGCACTTCGGGCAGAACAATTCCGTGGCGTCAAAATCTTTATAGGTTGGTTTCACTCGAAAAAAACCCCCTGGTTTTTTGAACAATGTCGGCGCACCGAAAGGTTCGCCCTGCGTCATGATCTTTCCTTCCCTGCACCATTCCGGTCGGGTTTGTAGGGCGGGTCTTCAGACCCGCCTGACCGGTTCATCGAAAGATTCGCCCTACGTTGATTAGGGGAATGCTATCTTTCCTTTTCCGGAATTTTTTTCCAGTCGTCAAGCCAAACGGCCGCTTCGC